>JAYQVM010000028.1:0-18812 GCA_038148435.1 Gammaproteobacteria bacterium
TCGAGGAACGTCCATCAGCTCACCGGGTTTGAAGGGGTTTGGAACATTCTTACGGGCTGGCCTTGCAGGACGGGTAGTTGTTTTTATCTTTAACAGGCCTGGCAGAGTAAATTCACCAACACTACGTTTTTTGATGTGACGTTCGATCAGTGTTGTCAATTCATCCAGCACCAGCGAGACTTCTTTTTTGGTAAGCCCCGTATTTTCAGAAATAGTGCTAAGGATTGCTGTTTTGGTATATTTTTCCTGGATTGCGCTTGTCTTTTTTGCGGGTGCCTTCGGGGATTTCTTTACAGCCATACCTTCATCTCTTGGTTAGTTAATTGGTTAATGAAAAATTCAGGCTGAATGAGAGTGATTTTACAAAAAAAAACCAGTTTAAAAACGGATTTATTTATACTGCTAATTCAGGCTGAGGACTTTTGGAACTTGTGTCGCCAGTCAAAGGAGCCTTTATATCTTTTTCGCCCAGAGCGGGCAAGGTTTTTGTGTCAGTTTTTGCGATTTTTCGGTTTTTTTTTGATACAAGTCTTTTCGATCAAAAATGTTGTCGGCGAAATAAATAAGGTACAATGCAGCGCTTTTGATTCTGCTAGAGCAAATTTGTGTTGAGTGCATTATCAAGGTGCACGTTTAGGTGAGAGACGAGGTTTACAGTGCCTATTTATGAATACATTTGTGAGTCCTGCGGAGCGGAGTTGGAAAAACTGCAAAAGTTCAGTGACCCGGTTCTGCTTACCTGTCCGGAATGTGGTAAAGACAGTCTGAAAAAGAAGATTTCTGCTGCCAGTTTCCATCTGAAAGGCACAGGCTGGTACGAGACTGATTTCAAAAATTCCAAGAAGAAAGGCAGTGACGATAAAACGGATAAAGCCGGAACAGATAAGAGCCCCAATGAAAGCAAGGATGGCGGCTCCTCAGCATCCGACAACAAGACGACAAAAAAGGACGCTCAGGGCTCGTGATGGCGTATTGACGCCTTATATACGCCAGGTCCGCTCAAGAAGGTAGAAATATGCGCAGCCATTATTGTGGTGAATTAAATGAGAGTAATATCGGTGAACAAGTCACGCTGTGTGGCTGGGTGCACCGTCGGCGGGATCATGGTGGAGTCATTTTTCTGGACCTGCGTGACCGTGACGGAATTACACAAGTGGTTTTTGATCCGGATACAGAAGCAAGTTTTGCGCTTGCTGAACAGGTACGCAATGAGTATGTCATTCGTATCAATGGTCTGGTGCGCGAACGGCCGGCAGGTACACAAAACCTGCATATGTCGACTGGCAGGATCGAGGTGCTGGGCAAGCAGCTGGATATTCTCAGTGCGGCGGAGACCCCACCGTTTCAGCTTGATGAGCATATGTCGGTTGGTGAGGATGTTCGACTGCGCCACCGTTATATCGATTTACGACGGCCCGAGATGTTCAAGCGACTTCGCACTCGCTCCAGGGTGACCAGCAGCATTCGCCGTTTTCTTGATGAACATGGCTTTCTCGATATAGAAACTCCGATTCTGACCCGTGCGACGCCAGAAGGGGCGCGTGACTATCTGGTCCCTAGTAGAACACATGCCGGGAAGTTTTTTGCCCTGCCGCAATCGCCGCAGTTATTCAAGCAGTTACTGATGGTCTCAGGTATGGATCGTTATTATCAGGTCGCTAAATGTTTTCGCGATGAAGATTTACGCGCCGATCGTCAGCCCGAGTTTACCCAGATAGATATTGAGACTTCCTTTATGGATGAAGACGCCATTATGGAAGTGTCGGAACTCATGATCCGACAGGTTTTTGAAGAGCACCTGGGTGTGGTTTTACCAGAATTTCCGCGCATGAGCTATGCTGAAGCAATCCAGCAATATGGGACTGACCGGCCGGATTTACGCAACCCGCTGCAGTTCGTTGATATTGCTGATCTGATGCAGGCTGTCGAATTCAAAGTGTTCAATGCGCCAGCCAATGATCCGAATTCCAGAGTAGTTGTTCTGCGTGTTCCCGGTGGTAGTGAAATCAGCCGAAAGCAAATAGATGACTATACCACCTATGTGGCCAATTACGGCGCCAAGGGACTAGCCTGGATCAAGATCAATGATCGGGCAGCTGGTATGGATGGCCTGCAGTCGCCGATTCTTAAATTCATGCCGGAGGAGGTGGTGCAATCTGTACTGCAAAGAGCTGGCGCTGAAACTGGCGACATTCTCTTCTTTGGTGCTGACAAGGCTGCTGTAGTCAATGAAAGCATTGGTGCATTGCGTGATAAAGTCGGCAAGGATCAGGGCCTGCTGGAAGGAGCCTGGGCTCCATTGTGGGTTGTCGACTTCCCCATGTTTGAGACCGATAAAGAAGGCAACTGCTCCTCGGTGCATCATCCCTTTACAGCGCCTTCCTGCAGCCCGGAAGAGCTCAAGAGTCGGCCTCTGGCGGCACTGTCCCGAGCCTATGATATGGTGCTTAACGGAACCGAGCTGGGTGGCGGCTCCATTCGTATCAATAATCCAATCATGCAGCAGGCGGTATTCCGCTTGCTGGGGATCGATGAAGAAGAAGCAGAGACAAAATTCGGTTTTCTGCTGGAAGCATTGAAATATGGCTGCCCACCGCATGGTGGCATTGCCTTTGGGCTGGATCGACTGGTAATGATGATGACCAATTCGACTTCCATTCGGGATGTGATTGCTTTTCCGAAAACACAATCGGCCAGTTGTCCGCTGACAGATGCGCCGGGTGAAGTTGCCAACAAGCAGTTGCGTGAACTGAACATCCGATTACGCGAGCAGGCAAAAATAGAATCGTAATCATAGTCGTAATTATAGAGGCTAGAGATCAAGTATGGCTGGGCACAGTAAATGGGCTAATATAAAGCACCGCAAAGCCGGACAGGATGCCAAGCGCGCCAAAATTTTTACAAAGATAATCCGTGAACTGACGGTTGCCGCCAAATTGGGTGGTGGGGAAGTGGCCGATAATCCACGGTTGCGAGCCGTTATCGACAAGGCGCTGAGTGTCAATATGACACGCGACACTATTGATCGCGCCATTGCCCGTGGTGCCGGTAACGCAGAGAACGAAAATCTGGAAGAGCTCACCTATGAGGGATATGGGCCAAACGGCGTTGCCATCCTGGTGGAAACGCTGACCGATAACAAGAACCGGACTGTCGCAGAAGTCAGGCACTGTTTTACCAAAGCTGGCGGCAATCTGGGGACCAGTGGTTCAGTTGCCTATTTATTTGATAAAACTGGCGTGATTGTCTATCCGCCTGGAACTGATGAAGAGCAACTGCTGGAAACTGCCCTGGAAGCCGGAGCGAATGATGTCATCAATCAGGATGATGGTTCTTTTGAGGTGCACACGAGTTTTGAGAATTTTGGCACCATCAAGGATTTGCTGGATGGGGCGGGTCTTGCTGCGGCAAGTGCCGAGGTGACCATGCTGGCCTCTAACGAAATTTTCCTTGATCTGGAAAATATGGAAAAGCTCATTAATCTGGTAGACCACTTGGAAGATCTCGATGATGTGCAGAATGTTTATTCCAATGCCAGTATTGATGATGAGGTACTGGCACAACTGAATAATTAATGCGGCAAAAGACCGGAGGGTATTACGGCTTATGGCCCTGATACTAGGGATTGACCCAGGTTCCCGTGTGTGCGGTTACGGATTAATCCATACCAAGGGAAACAAATTAGAGTATCTCGCCTCGGGCTGTATTCGTGTTGCGGATCTGCCATTCACCGAACGCCTCAAGGTTATTTTCGATGAGCTCAGCAGCATCATTGAGAAATACCAACCCAATCAAGTAGCCCTGGAAGAAATTTTTGTAGGCCGGAGTCCGGTTTCTGCTCTGAAATTGGGGCATGCCAGAGGAGCGGTCATAGTTGCCTGCCGGAATCTGGACCTGCCAATCTTTGAATATCCGCCTAACCAGATTAAAAAAGCCCTGGTCGGACGGGGTAGAGCCGACAAGGAGCAGATGCAGCATATGATCATGTCTATTTTGTCCTTGAAGGCCAAACCCCAAAAAGATGCCGCCGATGCTCTGTGCGTTGCTGTTTGCCATGTGCATACGCAGGCAAGTTTGATTAAGATGGCAGGAGTGAAGGGTAGTCGGCGCAAACGCTTACAGGATCATATAAAACGATGATAGGCAGAATCACAGGAACCCTGCTGGATAAACAGGCCAACCAGATTTTGGTGGATGTACAGGGCGTCGGTTATGAAGTCGAAGTCCCGATGAGTACGCTCTATCAATTACCGGAAACTGGCATGGCCGTCAATCTCCACACACATCTGGTGGTAAGGGAAGATGCGCAGCTCCTGTACGGCTTTTACGAGAGTCATGAGCGAATTCTGTTCCGTCTGTTGATAAAATTGAACGGTGTGGGTCCCAAAATGGCGCTGGGTATCCTGTCCGGCTTGAATATCCAGGAGCTGGCGAACTGTGTAAGACATGATGATGTCAATGCACTGGTACGCTTGCCTGGCGTAGGGAAGAAAACGGCAGAGCGGCTTATCGTCGAATTACGCGATAAGCTCAAGGATTGGTATCAGGAAGAAACGGACAGAATGCAAGTGACAGACAAGCAGGTGCACAATGCGGCTTACCGTGAGGCTGAGGAAGCGCTGATTGCACTGGGATATAAGCCTCAGGAAGCCGGTCGAGCCATCAGTCGCGCCGCCATGAAGCTTGAGGAAACACAGCAGGCGCCGGAAACCAGTGCGCTGGTTAGAATTGCGCTCAAAGATATGACAGGCTAGAACTCCATGCTAGAAGAAGATCGCTTAATTTCTGCGACACAGACTGATAATGAAGTTCAGCAGGAGCTTGCCATCCGTCCGGCAACGCTGGCTGACTATATCGGTCAGGAAGGCGTGAAAGAGCAGATGGAAATTTTTATTACAGCTGCCCGCCAGCGTAAGGAAGCGCTCGATCATACCTTGATTTTTGGCCCGCCCGGATTGGGGAAAACCACCTTGTCCCATATCATCGCCAATGAAATGGGCGTCACCATGAAGAGCACCTCGGGTCCGGTACTTGAAAAGGCAGGCGATCTGGCGGCCATGCTCACCAATCTTGAGCAAGGGGATGTGTTGTTTATCGATGAAATTCATCGCCTGAATCCAGCAGTGGAAGAGATACTTTACCCGGCGATGGAGGATTATCAGCTGGATATCATGATCGGTGAAGGGCCTTCGGCACGTTCGCTGAAGTTGGAGCTGCCTTCATTTACCCTGGTTGGTGCAACTACACGGGCGGGGTTACTGACCTCACCTTTACGTGACCGCTTTGGCATTGTGCAGCGACTGGAGTTTTATAGTGTGCAGCATTTAAGTAGCATAGTGTCGCGATCAGCACAGATACTGGGTGCTGAGTGTGATTTAGCGGGTGCCGAGGAAATTGCCAGCCGCTCGCGGGGAACACCGCGAATAGCCAATCGCCTCTTACGCCGGGTCAGAGATTTTGCTGAAGTTAAACACCGGGGCAAGATCAGTGCGGATATTGCAAGAGAAGCCATGGATATGCTTAGTATCGATAAAAATGGCTTTGATCATCTGGATCGGCGCTTTTTAATGACATTGATTGAAAAATTTGACGGCGGGCCCGTTGGTATCGAGAGTATAGCGGCTGCCATCAGCGAGGAAAAGGGGACGATAGAGGATGTGCTCGAGCCCTATCTGATTCAGCAGGGTTTTATCACCAGGACGCCACGTGGAAGAATGGTCACAGAATATGCATACCGGCATTTTGGCCTGAAAGGACGCAGTACAGATTTGTTTTCGGATGATCAGTAACACAGTTTGATAAAGAGGAGAAAGCAGCAATATGGGTGAATCAATGAGTGTCTGGACCATGATTATCGATGCAACATTTATCGGTAAGCTGGTTATCTTCTCTCTGTTTGTGCTTTCTGTTCTATCCTGGGTCATCATCGTGCAGAAGTGGATTATCATTCAGGATGCGGATAAAGAAGTCCTAGAGTTTGAAAAAAAATTCTGGTCAGGCATGGATTTGAGCCAGCTATTCAGGGATGGAACCAATAAACTCAAAAAAGAAGATGTCAGTATTATTGGTATGGAGAACCTGTTTCGCTCGGGTTTCAAAGAATTTACCCGCCTGCGCCAGCAACCAGGCATTGATTCCGATGCAGTGATGGAGGGCTCACAGCGAGCGATGCGCGTAGCACTGGCGCGTGAAGAAAAAGTGCTGGAGCGACATTTGCCGATTCTGGCTACGGTAGGCAGTGTCTCGGTCTATATCGGCCTCTTTGGTACGGTCTGGGGCATTATGAATGCGTTTTTTGATCTGGCCAACCAGAGTCAGGCCAGTCTGGCAGTCGTGGCTCCAGGTATTGCGGAAGCCCTCTTTGCCACTGAAATGGGACTTTTTGCGGCTATTCCTGCGGTGCTGGCCTATAACCGCTCCTCGGCTAGTGTCAATTCCATTAGTGACAGTTATCACACATTCATCGATGAGTTTTCCAGTATCCTGCATCGACAGGCGCATACCAAACGTCAGGATAAAACAGCCTAGCGGGGCGGGTGAAGCAGATGCGAGTTGAAACCCACAAACAACGCAGAAAGCTGATGGCCGAGATCAATGTGGTGCCACTGATTGACGTCATGCTGGTGCTGCTGATTGTCTTTATGATTACGGCACCTCTGATTACCCAGGGTGTGCGTGTAGATTTGCCCCAGGCTGATGCTGAAATTGTCGATGACAATGATGAACTCACTCTGGTTGTTTCCATTGATGCACAGGGGCAGTACTACATCAGTCTGGGTGAAGTATCAGAAGATCCCGAGCCGGTTCCACTGGAAACAATCGGGGATAATGTCAGTCTCATTATGAACCAGAATCCCGGGGTGCCGGTTTTTCTCGAAGCCGATACAGCTGTCAATTATGGCCTGGTTATGAGCCTGATGGCGACGCTTGAACATGCAGGTGCACCTAGCGTACGCTTGATCACACAACCGCCAGAAATTACACCCTGAACAGTCGATGTGCATAGTTAATAGGGAATAAAGACAATGTTTGCATTCCATCCTATGACATTATTGCTCAAGTATGAGGGCTATCCCTCTGGAGTCATTGCAGCTCTGCTGGTCCATGGCTTCATGCTCTATCTCATCATGGGTAATGCCATGCTTAACCGGGATATGGTCAATCTGGATGAACCGGTTTATATCAATGCCAGTATGGCAGAAGCCAATCCTCAACGTTTACGACGCATAGAACAGCTCGAGTTACAGCGGGCTCGGGAGGCGGAAGCACAGCGTCAGCGACAACGTGATGCCGATGCACTGCGTGCCAGAGAAGCAGAGGCCCAACGACAGCAGGAGATTCAAGAACAGCAGCGACAGGAGCAACTGCGTCAGGAGCGGGAACTGGCGCAAAGGCGACAACAGGAAGCCGAACAGCAGGCCGCCGAGCAGCGCCGTCAGGAAGAGGCAAGACTGGAACGCCAACGCCAGGATCAACTGGCAAGAGAGCGGGCAGCTTCCAGGCAGGCAGAACTCGAAAGACAACAGCAACTAGCCGCTCAGCAGGCCGCCGAGAACGCTCGTGCTGTCGATGCCTATAGTGCTATCATTTACAACGCGGTTGCCCGGGAGTGGGTGATCCCGCCAAGTGCGAGGAACGGCATGACTGCGGTACTTTCTATTCGGCTGGTGCCGACAGGAGAAGTGATTGCGGTCGATTTTATTCAAACCAGCGGAGATGCAGCCTTTGACCGTTCCGTAGAGCAGGCAGTAAGACGTGCTGAGCGCTTTCCCGAATTACAGGACATGTCGATCACACTGTTTGAAGCAAGTTTTAGAAATTTAATACTGACATTCAGACCCGAGGACTTATTACGATAATGCACCGATTCAGTCACATATTGCTTATATGTAGCTTGTGTCTTTCCAGTCTGGTCAATGCCCAGCTTAATATTGTGATCACGCAGGGTATTGATAATCCTGTTCCCATCGCCATTGTGCCTTTTGAGTGGGAAGGCTTTGGCGTGTTGAGTGATCAGGTTGATCAAGTCGTCAGTAATAATTTGCGTAATACCGGCGAATTTGTGCCTATTTCGCCTGCCAATATGCTCAGTCAGCCGCACGAGCAGGCAGAAGTCTATTTTCGGGACTGGCGTTTTCTTGGTGCGAGTTATTTGCTGGTAGGCAAAATCAGCCGCCGCGAAAACAGTGGACTGATTCAGGTCCAGTATGAATTTTTTGATGTGCTGCGTGAAGAACGTTTGGGTGGTGAAGTCATCACCGGCGATGAATCGCAGTTACGTGATATTGCCCATAAAATCAGCGATCTGGTATTTGAGGAAATCACCGGTGTACGCGGTGCCTTTTCTACCAAGATTCTGTATGTCACCGAAGACAGAAACCGGCCTTTCCCTTACCGGTTGGAAATGGCTGATGCCGATGGTGGTCGTCCACAGATTCTGTGGGAAGGTGAGCAACCGATTATGTCGCCCACCTGGTCGCCGGATGGCAGCCAGATTGCCTATGTATCCTTTGAGACGGGCCGCTCGCAGATATTTATTCAGAATGTCAGTACCGGCGTCAGAGAACAATTGACCAATTTTACCGGTATTAACAGCTCGCCGGTGTTTTCACCGGATGGCAACCGTCTAGCCATGGTTTCCTCAAAGGACGGCAATCCAGATATCTACATTCTGGATTTACGCACCCGAGATCTGCAGCGCATTACCAACCATTTTGCCATTGATACTGAACCGAGCTGGACGCCTGACGGTTCATCACTGATTTTCACTTCAGAGCGTAGCAATAATCCCCAAATTTATCAGGTGGATCTGCAGACTCGCTGGGAAGAGCGTCTGACCTTTGAAGGCAACTATAATGCCCGCGCCAGGATGCTCAGAGATGGTAATAACATGATTCTTGTCCATCGCTATGACAATAATGATGATTTCCACATTTCTATCCTTAACCTGGCCCGGGGAACCATCCGGATTCTAACTGAAACCCAGCTGGATGAGTCGCCAAGTATCGCGCCAAATGCCAGCATGGTGATATATGCCTCAAAAACGGGGGATAGAGGCATTTTAAACGCCGTGTCCATTGACGGCAGAGTGAAGTTCCAGATACCATCCGCGCAAGGTAATGTCAGGGAGCCTGCGTGGTCGCCATTTC
This sequence comes from Gammaproteobacteria bacterium, assembly GCA_038148435.1. Taxonomy (GTDB): domain Bacteria; phylum Pseudomonadota; class Gammaproteobacteria; order Pseudomonadales; family Pseudohongiellaceae; genus UBA5109. The sequence goes on from JAYQVM010000028.1 coordinate 9,150, forward strand.
TGGATTAGCGGCAAGGGGTGCTATATTATGATCTGTTAGGTAGTTTTTTTAGAAGAATTCAATGGCGTAAGACATAGGCTTGGCAATTAGACTTGAGAGGAGTAAACAAAGCTATGGGAACAAATAAATTTCTGAAAGTTGGCGTGGTTGCTTTTTTTGCAATATTTCTGGCAGCCTGTCAATCTTCAACGGATGACATGAACGATGGTGCCGATACTATGGATAACAACGGCTCCATGAACAACAGCAATACTGGTGGTGGTAATGCCTCAGGTGCCGACAACAATGGTGGGCTGACAGCTGCTCAGATTCGTGAAAGAGATGCTGCCCTGGCCACTACCGTATTCTACTTCGAATTCGATCGCTCTGATTTGAGTGCGGAAGCTCGTGAAGCGCTGGTATATCACGCTAATCGTCTGATGGAAAATCCTTCACTGCGCTATCGCTTGGAAGGCCATGCTGATGAGCGTGGTACACGTGAGTACAACTTGGCTCTGGGTGAGCGTCGTGCTCAGGCCATAGAAAGATACTTACAGGTTCAGGGTGTTTCTGCCGGTCAGCTTGAAGTCATCAGTTACGGTGAAGAGCGTCCTGTTGATCCGGGCACAACGGAAGCAGCTCATGCTCGTAACCGTCGAGTAGAGTTGCAATAGTTTTTTATAAGCCAAACAAGCCGGGTACTCCCGGCTTGTTTTTTTTGGGATGTCCATATGTCTGAATATGCTTCTCAAGTAAACAAACAAATTCTCACTGTAATCGTTGCGCTTATGATCAGTGGCGCTACGTTTGCGCAGGTGCAGGTGGTTGATGCTGCAAATTCAGACGGCAATCAACCAGCTCAAAACTCTCAAAACAACACCGCCAATACAACTGCAGGCCCCTCAAACAATAATGATATCGTTGTGACACTTTATAACATGCTTGAAGCCCTGCAACAGGAAGTGCAGATGCTGCGTGGCATGGTTGAAGAACAGGGTTATCAGATCCGTCGCATGGAAACTGAACAACGGGACCGTTACCTTGATGTCGATAACCGACTGAGTGCGCTTAATCAGCGAATCAATCAGGGAACTGTCGTCAATAATGGCGGCTTGCCTGGTGGTGCTCCTGCAACTGGTGTAAATGTTGGCAATAATACCTTGCCTGGGCCAGCCGCCAATCAGCCAAATCTTCCTCAGCGCACCAATGTCCCTAACCCGAGCCAAAATGGCAGCGCGGCTCCATTGCCAACGCAGACCGGAAATTCAGGCGCCACACTTGCCCTCAACCAGGGAAGACCACAAGCGCTTACTGAAGAAGAACTTTACCAGGAAGCCCGTAATTTATTGCTCAATGATGCCGATTATGAAGGATCAATTTCCGTATTCCAGCAAATGATAGAGAGCTACCCTCAGGGTCGCTTGGCGCCCAATGCCTTTTACTGGCAAGGAGAAGCTCTGATTCTGGTAGAGCGCTATTCTCAGGCAATCAACGTATTCAGTGAAGTGATCGATAATTTTTCCACCCATGAAAAAGCTCCAGATTCTATGCTGAAGCTGGGTATTGTTTATAGTCTCATGGACAATGAGCGTCGTGCCCGACAGGTATGGCAGCAGGTACTATCCGATTATGCCAATAGTGGCAGTGGTTCACTGCGGCTGGCCGAAGTCTATTTGCGCAATGGCTACAACCGCTAAGCTGATCACTCTGATTTAACTCTGACTCAACACGGCTGCCTTCAGTGAGCAAAGCATTGCGTATTACGGAAATTTTTTATTCCCTGCAAGGTGAAAGCAGTCTGACAGGTTTGCCTACGGTTTTTATTCGCCTGACAGGTTGTCCTTTGCGTTGTAAGTACTGTGATACGGTCTATGCATTTAGCGGTGGAATGCTATATCAACTAGAGGATGTGCTACGGGAGGTAAGTTCCTATCAGAGCAAGTATGTAACAGTTACCGGTGGCGAACCGCTGGCACAACAAGCTTGCCGACAGTTGCTGAGCATGCTGTGTGATGCTGGTTTTGTAGTCTCACTGGAAACCAGCGGTGCTATGGACATTAGTGGGCTTGATGAGCGCGTCATTATCGTCATGGACTTAAAAACACCCGGCTCGGGTGAGCAGGATAAAAACATGTTGGAAAACCTGCCAAAACTGGCCAGAAAAGATCAGCTAAAATTTGTTATTTGTAATCGTGAAGATTATCTCTGGTCGAAACAACAATTAGAGCTGTTTGATTTAAATAATAAAGTATCAGATGTCTTATTTTCCCCAAGCAAAGATGAGCTATCAGCTAAAGATCTAGCGGAATGGGTTCTTGAAGACCGCATCGAGGTAAGATTTCAGCTACAGTTGCATAAATTGTTATGGGAAGACCAGCCAGGACACTGAAATCAGCATATGTTTAACCAGGAATCAAACAAAAAAGCGGTAGTGCTGATATCGGGTGGACTGGACTCTGCAACCTGTCTAGCCATTGCTATACAGCAAGATTATGATGTTTATACCTTGAGTTTTGATTATGGACAGAGAAATCGCAGCGAGCTAAAAGCAGCTAAAAAGCTTTCTGCGCATATGCAGGTCAAGGAACATAAAACTATCCCTATAGACATGACAGGTATCGGGGGTTCGGCGCTCACCGATCTGACCATTGCCGTCCCCGAAGAATACAACGAGGGTATTCCGGTAACCTATGTTCCGGCTCGCAATACTATATTCCTTTCCTATGCACTAGGTTGGGCTGAGGTTCTCGAGGCCAGCGCTATCTTTATCGGTGTTAACGCACTGGATTATTCTGGCTATCCGGATTGCCGTCCAATATTCATTGATGCATTTAGCTCTATGGCAAATCTGGCCACAAAAGCAGGTATAGAAGGTCATCGTATTCATATAGAAACACCGCTGATCAAGCTGAGCAAAGCTGAGATTATTCGTAAAGGCTTGGAGTTGGGAGTAGATTACAGTAAAACGGTTTCCTGTTATCAGGCAGATTCGCAGGGCCGGGCTTGCAAAAGATGTGATAGCTGCCGGTTACGCCAAAAAGGGTTTGCAGAGGCCGGGATTGCAGATCCGACACGCTATTAAAATACTTGTAATTTTCTCCCAAATCAGTAGTATGACCGGCTTTCAAAATGGGTCGTTAGCTCAGTCGGTAGAGCAGTTGGCTTTTAACCAATTGGTCGTGCGTTCGAGTCGCACACGACCCACCATTTTTAGGGGCTTTCAACAAGCCCCTTTTTTTCAGGCAGACCACTTATTACCCTTTTATATGCCCGGCTTTGACAGGCATGGATTGTGCTAAAATAGGGCCAGGCAAATAAGGTGATTGCGTGATGAATAAAGCTGTAAATCAACAACTTGAAACTGGTTTGGTGGCGGATAGGGCTTTTGTCAAAGCTTATCTGGATAAGGTGCCGGAACGCCAAGAACTGGCTGCTGCTGAAAAAAGCGCATACCGACAAAAAATTCTAGAGCTGCTGAAGCAGAAAAATGCAACACTTGTAGCTCACTATTATACCGATCCCTTGCTACAGGCACTGGCTGAAGAGAGTGGGGGTTGTGTTGCAGACTCCCTGGAAATGGCTCGCTTTGGTGCACAAGATCAGGCAAGCACCCTGATAGTATGTGGCGTCAGGTTTATGGGCGAAACGGCCAAAATTCTCAGTCCAAATAAAACAATTTTGATGCCGACATTGGAGGCGACTTGTTCACTAGATATTGGTTGTCCGATCGAAAGTTTTTCGGCTTTTTGTGAGCAATATCCGGAACATGATGTGGTGGTCTATGCAAATACCTCGGCAGCAGTAAAAGCTCGGGCTGACTGGGTGGTGACCTCTGCTATTGCTGTGGATGTGGTCGAGCACATCCTTGATAGTGGTAAGCATGTGATTTGGGCCCCGGACCAACATCTAGGACGTTATATTCAGCGCAAACTTCAGGATGAAGAGAATATAATTCTATGGGATGGGGCCTGTATTGTGCATGAAGAGTTTAAACTCAAGGCACTGAAAGATATGCGTCATCTATATCCTGATGCTGCGATACTGGCGCACCCCGAATCCCCTCTGCCAGTATTGGATGAAGCTGACTTTATTGGATCCACCACACAAATTATCAATGCAGCCGTTGCTCGTCCTGAAATGCAGTTTATAGTTGCTACCGATCAAGGGATTTTCTTCAAGTTACAGATGGCAGCACCAGATAAAGAATTTATTATGGCGCCGACTTCTGGGGAAGGGGCAACCTGCCGCAGTTGTGCCAATTGCCCTTGGATGGGGATGAATAACCTACAGAACCTTCATGATTCACTCCTAAAGGGAACCAATGAAATTCTGGTCGATCCTGAATTGGGCAGACGGGCCCTGACTCCCTTGATGCGTATGCTAGATTTTCGAAAGCGGTGACTTAGCTGGAATTGATTAACGATAGTAGCGGTCAGTTATCATGCGAATGTCATCCTGACGCTGTCTGATGCGTGCTGTTGTTAGAGAGTCATTGCGTTCATTCAAGGCCAGGTTCAAGTGATCCAGCGCCCGACCAAATTCTCCGATACCAAAAAAATACTCTGCACGCGCCTGGTGAACACCAGAGATATCACCGGTCAAACCCCGTAACTCAGCCAGCTGGTACCAGATATTGATATCACTTGGGCGACTGTTGGCCAGCCCTTCATAGACCTTGACTGATTGTGAGTAATAGCCTTCATCTTCAAGTATTCGAGCATAAGTCAAAGTTAGGGCATAGTTGCCAGGGTTTATATCCAGATGCTCAAGTAAAATATCTTCAGCCCTATCAAAGTTACCCGCTTGCTGGGCTATTTCGGCTTCAAGCATGACATAGCTTATACGATTAGGCTCTTCTGCGAGTAGGGGTGCCAATGATTCAGTGGCAGCAACAAATTCACCTCTTTTGAGTTGAGCCAGGGCTATACCGTAGCGTGCGGCATCTTCTTCTACTCCGTTCAACTGGGGTAATTCACGCAGCAAGCTGTTGATATGACCATCATAGTCATCGGAAAAGTATAATAGTGCACGCTGTCGCATGAGTGAATATTCCACGTCAGGGATGTGATCTATACGGGGCATTGAAAGAGTTCGATTACGTGTATCTGCTACCCGATTTTCATCTAGGGGATGGGTGGATAAAAACTCCGGAATGCGTTGCGAGCCACTACGCATCTGCATCATATTTTCAAACATTTCTGCCATGGAGGACGGGTCGAAGCCGGCATTTAAAAGGGTACGTATACCGACACGGTCAGCTTCTTGTTCATTACTGCGGCTGAATTGCAGTTGATTGTCCAGCATGACTGACTGTGTGATTCCCAAAGCCGCCTGGCCTGCTTCTCCACCGGCAGTCGCTAGTATCAATAGTGATGCCAGTGTAGCAGCAATGTTGGTAACAGAGTTTGACTGGGCTTCCAGAATACGTCGGGCATAATGACGTTGTGAAATATGTGCAAGCTCATGAGAGAGTACAGAAGCGAACTGACCTTCTGTTTCAGCATAGATAAAAAGGCCTGCATTGACGCCAACTATGCCGCCCGGAGCCGCGAATGCATTTAGTTGCTCACTATCTATTAGCAGAAATTCAAGGCGGTGGTCGGTTAATTCACTGTTGGCTGCAAGATGATAGGTCAGGCTGGCAATGTATTCTTCGATAAGCGGGTCGATCATGAGCGGCGTCTGTGCCCGAAATGAGCGAAGCATTTCTCTACCCATCTCATATTCCTGCTGGGTGGTGATTACTCCTGAGACAGAGTCACCCAGCACCGGCAGATTATTGCTTTGGGCGAATCCGGTGTTGGTTCCAAGCGAAATACCTGCGCTGAAAAGGCAGGTTTTCCCCAGATGTTTTAGCAGTCCGACCATAATTTAACTAATACACTATCATCAGTTAGACAATAAATAATACTACTAATTCCATGCAATAACTCGGTTTTTTAGTAGGCTCCTGCTAAAATGCCGGGATGAATAAAGTAGCAGATATTGAGCTGGATCTAAGCGGCTTGAATTGTCCATTACCTCTACTAAAGACCAAACAGGTGCTCAATAAATTGAGTCCTGGACAGACAGTTAAAGTGCAGGCGACAGATCCAGGTTCTGAGCGAGATTTTCAGGTGTTTGCTGAACAAAGTGGCAACCTATTGCTCAGCATGCGTCAAGATGAAGGCGTATTTTATTATGTGCTGCAAAAAAGCTGAGCCCGTCTGCCCCTGGTGAGATGCTGACTAAGGTTTTTACATGTTGAGAGTTTTCTCTGACCTTTACGATCGCTATTTCTCGGAAGAGGAAGCACTGATCTTTACGCTGATGCTGATCATCGGCACGGTCATCATGATGACTCTGGGTGGCGTACTGGCGCCGCTCTTGTGGAGTCTAGTGATTACCTTCATTTTACAGGGCTTGGTGAATTCACTTTCTCGACTGAAAATGCCGCATAAGATTGCTGTGTATTTCAGTTACATCATTTTTCTAGGTGTCATGCTGCTAATCATGTTGGTTCTGCTACCTTTTACCTGGGGTCGGCTGATTATCTTTCTGGATGAGTTGCCAAATATGATGAGTCAGTTGAACTCATTTTTTCTGCTATTGCCGCAAAACTACCCCGAACTTTTCAGTGAAGTACAAATCCAGGGCTGGCTGAGCAATCTGCAGAATTCGCTGGCTGAACTTGGGCAAAATGTCCTGTCGTATTCGGTCACTAGCATAACCCGACTGGTGACCTGGGCGGTTTATGCCGTACTGGTGCCGATTCTGGTTTTCTTCATGTTACGTGACTCGGATAAATTACTGACCTGGCTGGAAAACTGGCTACCGGAAAAGCGTCCCATCATGGCGCAGATCTGGCATGAAATGAATGATCAACTGGCAAATTATATCCGGGGCAAGGCGCTGGAAATTCTGCTAGTCAGTGTCAGTTCCTATCTGTTGTTTTATGTATTTGGATTGAATTATCCCGTCCTGCTAGCCCTGGTCACTGGCTTGTCAGTTATTATCCCTTATGTGGGGGCCACAGTGGTCGCCATACCGGTCTTTCTGGTTGGGCTTTTTCAATGGGGTTTTAGCGGTGAGCTGACACAGATCATGCTGGCCTATATCCTTCTTCAGATGATAGATGGCAACTTGCTGGTACCTCTGATTTTTTCCGAAACGGTAAATCTGCATCCACTGGCGATTATCACGGCAATTTTGATATTTGGTGGAATCTGGGGGTTCTGGGGAGTGTTTTTTGCCATTCCTCTGGCTACCTTCCTCAAAGCTATTGTTCGTGCCTGGCCTGTTCGGTCCAAGATACAGCAACAGGCAGAGCACTAGGCCGGATAGCTTTTGTTTCTATAAACTTCTTGGTACTTAAGCTAAAATCATCCTTTTAATAACACACTTACATTCCTCGGGGGATGCATGATTAAAGGCAGTATCGTCGCGCTGGTGACGCCCATGACAGAAGGTGGAGAGCTGGATTTGCCTACCTTGAGCAATTTGCTTGAATGGCATATTCAGGAAGGTACCGATGCGATTGTTGCTGTTGGCACTACTGGCGAATCGCCAACCCTGTCAATTGAAGAAAACTGTGCGCTTGTCGACTATGTTGTCAAAGCGGTCAAGGGCCGTGTTCCGGTGATTGCCGGGACAGGCGCCAATTCAACCAGTGAAGCCATTGAAATGACGGTTGCGGCAAAAGATTCTGGTGCCGATGCCTGCTTGCTGGTGACCCCGTATTACAATAAACCGACACAAAAAGGCTTGATTGCCCATCACAGCGCCATTGCCGACGCCGTGGATATCCCCCAGATACTCTATAATGTGCCGGCAAGAACTGCCTGTGATATGAAGCCCGAAACTATAAAAGTGCTTTCCAATCACGACAACATCATTGCCATTAAGGAAGCGACAGGAGATCTGGTCAGGGGCAGGGAGGTTATTCAGACCTGTCAAAGTGATAAATTCCAGGTCTACAGTGGTGATGATCCCAGTGCCATGGATCTCATGCTGATGGGAGCCAATGGCACAATATCAGTCACAGCGAATGTTGTGCCGAAATTATTTCATCAGCTATGCAAACTAGCGATGTCGGGTGAGCAGAAAGCAGCGGCCGAGATAAATCTCGAGCTAAGCGTATTGAACAAATGCCTGTTTCTGGAGTCCAACCCGATACCGGTGAAATGGGCTCTGTATCAGATGGGGAAAATATCCCCGGGTATTCGTTTACCCCTGACAGCGCTTGATGAGCTGTACCGTGATTTCCTGCATTCCACCCTAGAAAGGCTGGGTCTGGTATAGGATCTGAATGCCAATTGAAATTTGAGATGCTAAAAAACAGATATTTTTCAACAATTACCCTGCTAGGCTTTTTTGGTATTGTGCTGGGTGCCTGCTCAATACCCGGTTCGGGTTACTTGGTCGGTGATGAAGGACTATTCCGTGATCGCGGTGGCGATTACCTGGAAGCGGAATCAATTCCCCGTCTTGAAATTCCCAATAATCTAGATGCCTTCATCATTGATGATCTACTGGTTATTCCTGATATGGGAGATATGGAGGGTCAGTCCTTTGTGGATGTTCCCCGGCCCAGGCCCCTGCAGGGGAATCCTGATCGGGCTGTGGTGATTCAGCGCTTGGAAGGCCTGAGCTGGGTGGTGATTGATTCTAGAGCGAGTCAGGTCTGGCCCAGAGTCCGGCAATACTGGATTGAGCAGGAAATTGAGCTGGCTCAAGAAAACCCCAATCAGGGTATACTGGAAACCACCTGGTTCAGCAGTGAAGAAAACGAGGGTTACAAGGAAAAAATTCGTGTCACTGTCATTCCTGGCTTCCAGGATGGTAGTGCCGAGCTTAGTATTGCCCACGTATCCGCCCCAAAAGATTTTGATGTGCCGGAAGAGTTTGATTGGCCGGAAGACCCTGAAGACAGTGAATATGCCTATCAAGTGCTGGCCGACATCTCAACGTATCTGGCCGATCAGATTCGTCTTTATCAGGCCTCAACGGTTTCTTTCCTGGCCGGTGCGATTCCAGACGAGGGAAGAGCCAGTATGCGTAGCGAGGGAGAGAAAAATGTCCTACATCTTGATGCGGACTATGTGCGCAGCTGGGCGGCAGTCGGTCGAGCGCTCGAAAGGGCAAATGTGGAGATTGTTTTTGAAGACATGGATGCTGGCATTTTTGATGTTGCCTTTTCAGCTTCCGAAGAACCGGTAGATAGGGGAATGTTTTCCCGCTTGCTGAGCATTACCCACCCTGATGACAGCCTGCCGTTCCGGGTCAGTCTGCAAGAATCGGATGACGGTATTGATGTCATCACTGAAGCCACTAATGAGGATCAGGCTCTAAGTGTCGGGGACAGTGAGATCAGCCAAGAACAGCAAGAAGAATTAAGCCAAGCCCTCTTGCAGGCAATTCATAATTTTATTTCCTGATAACTGTCGTCCGGTTTGATCCGGTTCTGGAGTGTTAAGTAATGCAATTGGGTGAAGAGCTTTATTCCGGCAAGGCCAAATCTGTATTTCGCAGTGAAGACCCTGATTTATATGTGCTCCATTTTCGTGACGATACCTCTGCTTTTGACGGTCAAAAAGTTGAACAACTGGCTGACAAGGGAATGGTGAATAACTGTTTCAATGCCTTTATTATGGAGATGCTGTCAGCTGCCAGCATTCCGACTCATTTTGTCAAACGTCTGAATGC
>JAYQVM010000029.1:0-18731 GCA_038148435.1 Gammaproteobacteria bacterium
GTCAGGAGGTCGGCAAGTACTTTAAAAGCATGAATATTTTTCAACTGGATGAGCATGTTCTCATTCCAGGACTGATCAATGCGCATGGTCATGCTGCCATGAGCCTGTTACGCGGCTATGCTGATGACCTGCCGTTGCGTCCATGGCTGGAAGATAAAATCTGGCCGGCAGAAGCTCGTTGGGTCAACGAGCAGTTTGTCCAGGATGGCGCCGAACTTGCCGTTGCCGAAATGCTACTTTCCGGTACCACCGCTTTTATCGATATGTATTTTTTTCCTGACCTTGTCGCCAAAACGGCATTGAAGGGAAATATTCGCGCACAACTGGCATCACCGGTTCTGGATTTTCCTACCGTCTGGGCAAAGGACCCCGATGAATATATTCACAAAGCTATGACCCTGCATGACCAATATAAAAATAGCGATCATATCACCGTCGGTTTTGGTCCACATGCCACCTACACAGTTTCCGATCAACCGATGCAGACACTGGCCACCTATGCCAGTGAACTGGATATTGCTATCCATATGCATGTCCATGAAACCGCCCATGAAGTGGATGAAGCCCTGAAAAAAAATGGTATCAGGCCTCTGGGACATCTCGGCGAGCTAGGCTTGCTGATCCCGAATCTGCAGTGTGTCCACATGACACAGCTTGAGGATGAAGAAATCCGATTGCTGGCTGATAGCGGCGTCTCGGTTATACACTGCCCCGCCTCCAACCTGAAGCTGGCCAGCGGCGCCTGCCCTTCGGTGAAATTACTGGATGCCGGTGTCTGTGTTGGCTTGGGAACGGATGGCTGTGCTAGTAACAACGAACTCAACATGCTGAACGAAATGCGCCTGGCAGCTTTACTCGGCAAGATCACCGCTGAAAATGCTGGCCAGCTGTCTGCCTGGGATGCCCTGCGGATGGCAACCGTCAATGGCGCCCGCCTACTGGGTATGGCCGAGCAATGCGGCACACTGGAAGCCGGTAAATTTGCGGACATTAGCGCTGTTAACCTGAACCACATCAATACCAGCCCAGTTTATGACCCGGTCAGCACGCTGGTTTACAGCGCCCAGGCTTCCCAGGTAAGCCATGTCTGGGTTGCTGGACAACTGAATGTTAAAAATGGTGAACTACTAAGCTTTGATGTTCATCAGGTCAAGAAAAAAGCCCGCACCTGGGCACAGCGTTTAGAGGAAGACTAGGCAGTGACTTCAACTTCAGACAACGTAGACAAAAGCGAGATAGCTAAATTCGAGGCCCTGGCAGCACGCTGGTGGGATAAAAACAGCGAATTCAAACCCTTGCACGAGATCAACCCCCTACGCATGTCCTATATTGACAGCAAACTCAACGTTGCCGGCAAGCGGGTGCTTGATGTGGGCTGCGGTGGCGGCATTCTTACCGAGGCCCTGGCCCATCGGGGCGCTGAGGTGACCGGTATCGATATGGGGGAGGCACCTCTAGCAGTCGCCAGACTGCATCTGCTGGAAAGTGGCCTGAATGTTGATTATCAGCAGGCAAGTGCCGAGCAGTTTGCTGAAGAGCATGCCGGCGAATTTGATGTGCTAACCTGTCTCGAGATGCTGGAGCATGTACCCGATCCGGCATCGGTTTTGAATGCCTGTCAGCGCCTGCTGAAACCGGGGGGACAGCTTTTTGTGTCCACCATCAACCGCAACCCCAAATCCTATCTGTTCGCCATCATCGGTGCAGAATACGTCTTGCAATTACTGCCTCGCGGCACCCATGACTACCAGAAATTCATCAAACCCTCAGAGCTCGCACGCTATGGACGTTCTGCAGGACTCGAACTACAGGGTGAGCGCGGCATGAGCTATAACCCTTTCAGCAAGAAATACCGCCTGAGTGATGATGTTGATGTGAATTACCTGATGCATTTTGTGAAAGCCTGACAGCAGATTATCGTGAGCAAACACGTCCTCTTCGATCTTGACGGTACCCTGCTGGACACAGCTCAGGATTTCACCCATGTTCTTAATCAACTGCTGCAGGAACATGGGCGACAAACCCTGACTCATGACGCGGTTCGTGAAACTGTTTCGGATGGAGCACGAGCCCTCATAAGACGAGGATTCCAAATAGATGAGCAGGACCCGAATTTTCAACAGTACTCTCAGGCATTGCTGGACCGCTATGCCGATCAGATAAACCAGACCCAGTCCACCCTGTTTGCCGGTATCGATACGCTCTTGCAGGATATCGCTGCCCGCCAGTTTCAGTGGGGCATTGTCACCAACAAACCTTCTCGCTTTACAGAGCCTCTGCTGCGCCATTTTCCCAGCATGCAACATAGCGCAACCGTTATCTGTGCGGATCAGCTCAGGCAGCGCAAACCGGATCCGGAAGGTCTTTTACAGGCTTGTCGGATAATGGATTGCAATCCCTCAGACTGCATTTATATCGGAGATCACCCCCGAGATATCCAGGCCGGGAAAAATGCCAATATGCCAACCATTGCGGTAGGCTGGGGCTATTTCCCTGCAGGCACCCAATTAGAATATTGGCAGGCAGACTTTATCGCTGAAACCCCCATACAAATCAGCCAATACCTTTTTGGAAACTAAGATGTTCAACTACCAGGCCGCACCACAATTACTGAAAGATAAAATCATACTGGTGAGCGGAGCCACGAGCGGCATTGGTCGTGCTGCTGCACTGAGTTATGCTGCGCATGGCGCAACGGTCATCTTGCATGGGCGTCAGGTCGAGCAATTGGAAGCCCTTTATGATGAAATTGAGACAGCTGGCTACCCCCAGGCGGCAATTACGCCATTGGATCTGGAAACTGCTGGGGAAAACAACTACCAGGAACTGGCCGACAGTATCTACCAGGAATTCGGCCGACTTGATGGACTGCTCAACAATGCAGCAATTCTGGGCAGCCTGATTCCCATTCAGCACTACCCGCTGGCTACCTGGAACCAAGTGATTCAGGTAAACCTGAATGCCCAGTTTGCCCTCTGCCGTTATTGCCTGCCCCTGTTGCAGGAGGCCGAACATGCTTCCATTATATTTACCTCTTCCAGTGCCGGTCGTCAGGCATACGCCTACTGGGGAGCTTACACAGTCAGCAAGGCAGCGATCGAAAGCCTCGCCCAGGTACTTTACCTGGAGTTGGAAAACACCTCCAGCATACGCGTCAACACGGTTAATCCAGGCGCAACTGCCAGCAAAATGCGTAAAAAAGCCTTCCCGGCTGAAAACCCGGAAACGATTGCTAAACCGCAAGATATCATACCGGTATTTTTATACCTGATGGGTGATGACAGCCTAATGGAGAATGGCAAGCAGTTTAATGCGCAGTAACTAGGGCTCTACTGGCGCTGTCTCTTTAAAAGGACCGTATTCATCAAGATGGGACAGCAAATCTTGTAGTTGCGGAAATGGCTCCAGGCTGAAATGTTTTCTAAATCGAACCCAATCCATAAAACAGGCCAAGCGCAAAACCACATCGTTCCAAGGCGCCTGTGTCGGCCATTGCCGTTGTTCAAACTCCTGCAAACCCGTCTGAATGCGATCCTGCTGACGCTGAAGGTATTTGACATTTTCCGGACCTAGCCCCTCCTTCTTGAGCAAAAATAAATTAACCTGTGCATCATTCAGGGTATTAATTGCGCAGTAGTCGTTCAAATCATCCACAGTGGGTAAAAAATTGTTATCTGAAAGCTCCCTAATAAAACGGATAATTGAGCTTGAATCCGTCAACATCCTGGTTTCACCATCGAGCTCGTATTCCAGAAAGGGAATTCGCTGCGTCGGCGATAAACGTTTACTCATCTGATAATCAGTGTCCTCAATAAACTCAACATCGAGACCACTTTCCAGAAAAGCGATACGACAGTGACGCACAAAAGGAGACAGCTTGTTGCCATATAGTTTCATGATTCGGTTCTCATCAAGGTGTTAATTATCCCTGCCACGGCCTTTTCGGAAGCGGGACCTGCTTTTTCCGGCCAGGGTATGTCTAGCTTGGCGTTTATTTATCACAGATTTCACCGGTCGATATTTTAAACCAGCCAAGGTGTAAAGTTCTTTCACTTCTTTTGCGAGAAGCTCTCGAAACTGGCCAACTTTAACCGTACTGGGCATAAAAATATTGCCGTATCGCACGCGCTTGAGACGACTGACTTTGACACCTTGCGACTCCCACAAGCGCCTGACTTCACGATTACGCCCCTCTAGAATCACTACGTGATACCACTGGTTAATGCCTTCCCCGGCAAAAAACTGGATATCGCTGAAACTCGCCATACCATCTTCCAACAGGACACCACGGTGCATGTTTTCCACCATTTCCTGACTCACTTCACCCATGACACGAACGGCATATTCACGTTCAATCTGCATTGACGGGTGCATCAGTTTATTGGCCAGCTCCCCATCAGTCGTAAAGAGCAGGAGACCACTGGTGTTAATATCAAGTCTACCGACGGCCACCCAACGGGCATGCTGGATACGTGGCAGCTTGTCAAAGACTGAGGGGCGTCCTTCCGGATCACGAAGCGTACAGATTTCACCAATGGGTTTGTTGTAAACCAGTACCGTTTGCGGCACCGACTGGGCTGTATTGGCCGCCAGCTTTTTGCCATCGACACTGATCTGGTCATCATTACTGACCCTGTCGCCCAGTTTGGCAGGCTTGCCATTAATACGGATTCGGCCAGCCGCTATCCAGTCTTCCATTTCCCGGCGGGAACCATAACCTGCGCGGGCAAGCACTTTTTGAAGCTTTTCATCCCTATTGTCCAACATCTTGATTTCTCACGAAATTAATAAAGTTCAATTACTCTAATCGGCAGAACCCTGGTTATTGCCATCGTCTTCATATTCTTCTTCGTCGTCTACGTATTCTTCTTCACTTTCATCGCCATCTTCACCATCAGAAGCATTCTCAGGAAAGCCAACATTCTGTTCATCGTCAGAAGATTCACCCTGCTCTTGTGCATCCCAGTTGTCACTCTCCTCCTCAAGCTCTAGACTTTCTATGCCCAAAATTTCATCCATGGAGCGTGTGCCGATAGCAGCTGCTGCCAGTTCTTCCGCATCCGGCACGATTACTTCGTCATCTTCCAACTCACTCGGAAACTCGATGACATTGCCGGCCGGTTTTTCATCTTCGATTAAATCTTTATTGAGTCCTTCCAGTTCACGAATTTCGGTCAAAGCCGGTAGATCATGGAGGGACTCAAGATTGAAATAATCTAGGAAATGCCGCGTAGAAGCATACATAGCCGGCCGACCCGGCACATCCCTGTGTCCAACCACCCTTACCCAGTCCCTTTCCAGCAGAGTCCGAATAATACTGGAACTGACAGCCACTCCCCTTATTTTTTCGATATCTCCACGGGTAATCGGCTGCCGATAAGCAATAATGGCAAGAGTCTCCAGCAGGGCTCTTGAATAACGCTGTGGTTTTTCTTCCCATAGGCGACCAATCCATTCACTTAAGTTCTGACGCACCTGGAAACGATAACCGGAAGCGACTTTTTTCAATTCAAAACCACGCCCTTCGCAGCTGGCAGCAATCTCATCCAGTGCTGCTTTTATCGTTTCACGCTCAAGCCCTTCCTTCTCATCGATCAGCTCAGAAATTCTGTCCAGCGTCAGCGGTTTGTTAGCTGCCAGTAAGAGGCCTTCTATAATTTGCTTCAGCAACGCTTCGTCTATCATGTACTTTTTGCCTTGATATGTATGGGAGCAAATGGCTCACTTTGAGCCAGTTCAATTAGTGATTCCTTGATTAATTCCATTACAGCTAGAAACGTGACCACAACTCCCAGTTTGCCCTCATCTTTCATGATCAGGGTATTCAGGGGAGTAAACTGTCTATCCGAAATTCGTAGCAGAATCTGGGACATTTTTTCGCGCGTGGATAATGCCTGACGCTGAATGTGGTGGCTTTCTTTCAAATCCGAGCGACGCAACACGTCAGCAAAAGCTAGAAGGATTTCCTGCAGGTCCACATCCGGCAGCGGTGTCTTTTTTTCCAGTTCTGGCGCCTGTGCCGAGGCCAGGTGAAAATCTCGATTCTGCCGAGGCAGGGTATCAATATTTTCTGCGGCATCGCGATAGCGTTCATATTCCTGTAGGCGCCTGATCAATTGGGCGCGTGGATCTTCCTCATCTTCTTCATCGTCCTCATGGCGCGGCAGCAAGAAGCGGGATTTGATTTCTGCCAGCATAGCCGCCATAACCAGATATTCAGCTGCCAGTTCAAACTGCGCAGCCTCCATCAGTTCCACATAGGCAATATACTGCTCGGTGATTTCGGCAATATTGATATCCAGAATATCGATATTCTGGCGACGAATCAGGTACAGAAGCAGATCAAGCGGCCCCTCGAATGCCTCGAGAAAGACCTCCAGTGCATCCGGTGGAATATATAAATCTTTCGGTAGATCTGTCATCGCCTGCCCAGCGACGAAAGCAAAGGGCAATTCGGTCTGCTCAACCACATGTTGCTCACGCGCCAGACGCAGGAGACTTTTCCTGCTTTCATCGACTTGAGAAATTTGACTGTCCTTACTCATCGTCTTACCGGTAATTTAATCCCATGGCCTGGCGCACATCATCCAGGGATTCCCTGGCGACCTCCCGAGCTTTCTCATTGCCTTCGACAATCACAGATCGCACCATGGATGGATTCTGCTCAAGCTGTTCTGCCTTCTCCCGAATCGGCTGAATTTCACTGACAACCGCATCTATCACAGGCTTTTTGCACTCGAGGCAGCCTATGCCTGCATTGCGACAGCCTGACTGCACCCACTGACGTGTTTCCTCATTGGAATAAACCTCATGGAACTGCCAAACAGGACACTTATCAGGGTCGCCAGGATCACTCAAGCGTACCCTTGCCGGATCAGTCGGCATGGTCTTGAGTTTCTGCATGATCTCATCTTCAGTGTCGCGCAACGTAATCATATTGTTGTAAGACTTGGACATCTTACGACCATCCAGACCCGGCATTTTGGGAGCACTGGTCAAGAGGGATTGTGGTTCAGCCAGAATCATCTTGCCACCACCTTCGATGTAACCATAGAGCCGTTCCCGATCACCCAGAGTGATATTCTGCTGCTCCTTCAGGAGCGCCTGGGCACGCTGCAAGGATTCCTGGTCTCCCTCCTCCTGATAGTGCTTGCGCAGACTGGAAAAAAGCTTGGCCGCTTTTTTTCCCATCTTTTTCACAGCCGCCTCGGCCAAGTCCTCAAAATCGGGCTCTCTGCCGTATAGATGGTTAAATCGTCTTGCCACTTCGCGGGTCAATTCGACATGGGCCACCTGATCGGCGCCGACGGGAACAGCCCCGGCGTGGTAAATCAGTATGTCCGCACTTTGCAGCAGCGGATAACCAAGAAAACCGTAGGTATCCAGTTCTTTTTCTCTCAGGTTTTCCTGCATATCCTTATAGCTAGGTACACGTTCGAGCCAGCCCAGCGGAGTCATCATTGACAGCAGCAAATGCAACTCGGCATGTTCAGGGATTTTGGATTGAACGAAAAGGGTTGCTGCATTGGGACTGACTCCGGCAGCGAGCCAGTCGATGACCATGTCCCAGACATTCTTCTCGATCTGTCGCGGATCATCGTAATTAGTAGTCAGGGCGTGCCAGTCAGCAACGAAGAAAAAACATTCATATTCGTGCTGAAGCTGCAACCAGTTTTTTATAACCCCGTGATAGTGTCCCAGATGTAAACGCCCAGTTGGGCGCATGCCTGACAATACTCGCCGTTGCGAATCTACTGAACTCAAGTCAACTTCCCCGACTGCATAAAGCTTGATATCTCGGCATTATAACGAGTTTTTTCAGGCGCGTGGCAGATAAATCACTGCTGCATGAATGGCTGTGGATTGGCCTTGCCTGCACGCAATACAGTTGGCGCACCATCGACAAGGTCTACCACCGTGGTTGCTTCCAGCCCGCAAAAACCGGAGTCGATAATCAGGTCAACGGCATTACCAAGTTCATCCTTGATGAGCTCAATATCGTGCGGCGGGCTGTCCTCACCCGGAAGTATCAGGGTGCTACTGAGGATGGGAGCATCAAGTTCACCCAGGAGAGCAGACACTACCCGATGATCTGGCACACGGATGCCAATGGTTTTCCGTTTGGGATGCATCAGCAGACGTGGTACTTCTGAAGTGGCATGTAGAATGAAGGTATATGCAGCCGGTGTGTACGCCTTGAGTAGCCGATAGGCGGTGTTATCGACTCTTGCATAGATGGCAATTTCGGATAGATCCCGACACATCAGGGTAAAATTATGTCTAGAATCCAGCTGCCGAATACGGGAAATTCGCTGTAAGGCCGCCTTTTCACCCACGCAGCAGCCCAAGGCATAAGCCGAATCAGTTGGGTAGATGATGACGCCCCCCGAGCGCAACACCTCCACAGCTTGGCGTATCAGGCGGAGCTGTGGGTTTTCAGTATGTATATGTAGTATTTGTCCCATGACAGACTCTTTTCTTGGCTCTAAGCAGCCTTAACGCGGAGATAGCCACTCATCTTCATATTTACTAGAATGAGCACATGAAACAGTTTATTGACTATATTCCGCTGATCATTTTCTTCATTGTTTACAAGCTTGAAGAACGGGTTATTCAAATAGGATCCTTCGCCTACACCCTGGGTGGCATTTTCAGCGCTACAGAAGTGCTGGTGTTGAGCTCCATCCTCGTCTATGGCCTGATGTATCTGATCCATAAAAAACTCGAACGTAATCAGATCATTACCCTGCTTGCCGTGCTGATATTCTGCACCTTTACCATCGTGTTACGGGATGAAGCCATTCTGAAATGGAAAGCCCCTGTCGTTAACTGGATTTTTGCCGGCATCTTTTTTGGCTCGCACTATTTTGCCAATAAAAACGCGACACGCCTGATGCTTGAGCATGCCGTCGAGATGCCAGAACAAGCCTGGCATCGGCTTAACTTTGCCTGGGCCTATTTCTTCCTGTTACTTGGTAGCATCAATCTTTTCGTCGCCTTTACCTTTCACGAGTATTGGGTGGATTTCAAGGTATTTGGTTCGTTGGCGCTTATCTTTTTGTTTATTATCGGTCAGACATTCTATCTCTTGCCCTATCTGCAGGACGAGGAGAATGAAGAAAAGGCTGACAAGGTCGAAAAGAACTCTGTTTAATCGGTAAGCGCTTCCCTCAGGTTCGGGAAATTTTCATCCAGCACCTGATTCCATTGATAGATGCGATCGGTGTATCTTTCCAGAAAAGCCTTTGAATTGCCTTCAATGCTGATGGAAACGATCTCATCGCCAGGGCGAATCTGCCGAATAATCTCCCGTCCACTGAAAATCTTGCCAAATACGGTATGCAAACCATTCAGGTGTGGCGTTGCCAGATGGGTGATAAAGAACTGTGATCCATTGCTGTTGGGGCCGGAATTAGCCATTGACAGAATCCCTTCCTGATTGTGCCGCATACGGATTTCGTCTTCAAAGCGATAACCGGGTCCTCCGGAACCGTCACCAAAAGGGTCGCCCCCCTGTGCCATGAAATCATCAATAACCCGATGAAAAATCAGACCATCATAGTATCCCCGTGTGGCCAGATTAACGAAATTCGCCACCGTTAGCGGGGCCACCAGTTTATACAGCTCAAATTCCATGGTGCCATGGCGTGTCTTAATCACGGCATAAAGCTCTTCAGGGTTTTTATCCTGGGCAAGCGACAAGGGGCTGCTAAGCGCCAGGACAAAGCCCAACAACAGTACAAAAATGGATCTGTTTAATTTCATGCCTGGTTCCTACTCTTGTTATCAGCTCCCATTATAAAAGTATTTTGACATCTTTAAAGCCATGCTCAGCCCGACTGGAAAAAACGGGCAATTTCATTAATCATCGGTTTCATGAAAAAATTTCGCTGAGGCATGACTGCAACAGTGCCCCCTCTTTCCTGCAGGGCCTCTGCCACAACCGGGCCGACTGCTGCAACTACCGTTTTCTGCAGCCCTGTCGCCAGCATTTCCTGCAGGCCGGCATTTGCCGCCACCTGGTAAAGTCGCTTCACCTGTGAAGTTGAGGTAAATGCGATCAGGTCGAAGTTTCCTGCTGCCATCTCCCTGATCAAGTCCCTGACTTTGTCATTTTCTATCTCATCGGCGTAAATATATGGCGCCACACTACCCACTTGAGCTCCCCGAGACTGCAGATAGTTGATAAGCCTGGTGTTTGGCTCCTGTCCATACAATTGCACCGCTACCCTGCATCCCTCGAGCTGCCTGTCATCCAGGCTAGCAATGATGCCTTCTGTAGTTGGCGCTGCTGCATCTAGATTCTGCTCCAGACCTAGTTCGTGAAGTGCCTGGCCGGGCTTGGGGCCACGAGATATGATGTAAACCGATGCGAGGGCATGGATGAAGACCTCCAGCAGATCCTGCTTTTTTGCCAGCTTCACAAGTCGACGCAGACCTTCACCCGTCAGCAGAATGAGCATGTCGGGTGGCTGCTTGATAAAGGCATGCAGCCATGCCAGCACAGGAGCCGGATCAGGTGCATCGTAAATGGCCACCAGCGGGACTGCCATTACATTGGCTCCACGATTTCGTAACATCTCACTCAAAAGCCACAACTGCCGGCTTTCCGGTATCGCAATACGCTTTCCTAACAGGGCGGTCTGCTTCACTGACATCTTGCTAATGAGCTCTAAATATCAAAACATTAATTATGGCGGCATCTTCGTAATGCGCAAGCTGATTCAGGGCTGCTATCTCTGCTGAAAGTGTTAAGAATGTAACACTTTTTTGCTGTTTTATTCCTATTTGTTCGAATTTTAATCAAATATTTACAGTTGTTACCTACTATATGTTACTGACACTTCAGACTTGGAAATATAGACTTATATATCTGTATTTAAAGTAGTTAATGATACTATTTCTGATAGTATAAGAATCAAAATCGGCAGTTTTATTTGAATAAACGAGAATATTTTACCCAATGTGTTACTTTTTTGGATTTAATGTGTTACTATAGCGTAGCGTTTTTAAAAGAAACGCAAAAATCATCTGAAATATCAGTCTTAAAAGGAGCCTCTAGATGAGCAACGAAGTAATTAGCAATGAAGAAAGAGAGACGCTGGTGGAATATGCGAAATCAGCGTTAAGTACCTTAGCAGTAATGGTCGTACCAGTACTGACACTTTGGGCCTCATTCGCCTGAAGGTATAAAGTTTTTAGGAACTGCTATGCGCTTCTCCCCCTTGGCTTGTGGCAGTTCAACAGCAATCCCCTTGGCGCAGCCTGTTTGAGTCAACTCATTCTTTTTTCTCAGGCTGCGCTTTTTTTAGCACTTAATCAGTAATTCTTCCGACAAAGTTACAGGGCTTGTGCTGACTGTTTAGCTGGTCAGCAATAATACCTTCCCAGGCAGTCTTGCAGGCTCCGGTTGAACCTGGCACACAGAAAATTACTGTATCATTGCTCAAACCGGCAAAGGCTCTCGATTGAATAGTGGAAGAACGGATATCCTTATAGGACAGGGAACGAAACAATTCACCGAAACCGTCAATACTGCTGTCCAGCAAAGGGCTGATAGCAAGCACTGTATTGTCGCGTAGGGTAAAACCGGTCCCACCGGTTGTAATGATCGCCTGAATTCCTTTATCTGCAACCAGATTGGCAACGAGGGCACGTAGGCGGTAAATATCATCCTTGCAGATATGCTTTTCTGCCAGGCGATGCCCTGCCTGCATGAGAGCATCATGCAAATATTTACCTGAGGTATCGTTTTCTTCGGTTCGAGTATCAGAAACCGTTACAACGGCTATGTTCAGAGGAACAAATTCCTCACGTGCTTTGTTGTTGCCCACTGACTACCCTCCAGTCATGTTCATAAAACGGACAATCTGCGCATAATCCTCTTCATAGAAATGGTGGCGCAGAGGCTTAATATTCATTGCCTCTATAATGGCCTGCTTGAGCGCAGCATCATCTCCGGCCTGGCTTCGAATCACTTCTTTCAGATCACAGGAATACTCATTACCCAGACAGAGCAAAAGCCGACCTTCAACTGTCACCCGGACACGATTACAGCTTTC
This sequence comes from Gammaproteobacteria bacterium, assembly GCA_038148435.1. Lineage (GTDB taxonomy): Bacteria > Pseudomonadota > Gammaproteobacteria > Pseudomonadales > Pseudohongiellaceae > UBA5109. Next base: position 12,063 of record JAYQVM010000029.1, read on the forward strand.
ACAAAAATTATGCGATACCGGCGAAATAAAGCCCACCAGGGTCTGATGACCCGTCAGTTCATAATAGCGTGAAGGACCTGCAGTTTTCGTCTCGACTGGGGTCAACTGATAACGCTCTCCTATGATAGCCCTGATGTCTTCATTGGAAACCATGGTGTCCTGTCGACTGTGATCGGCAATTTCACCCAGCGGCATTTCTTCAATAAATGCGATATTAATGCCCAACAGCATGGCATATTCCAGCAGCTTGAGGATTTCTCCATCATTAATGCCACGCAGAATGACGCTATTGAGCCGGACACTGTCAAAACCTGCCGCGACTGCTGCCTCGACGCCTTGCAGTACTTTTTTGAGCTCGCCGATGCGTGTCATGCGCTTGAATTTTTCTGCATCAAGACTGTCCAGACTAATATTGATGCGATTGACGCCGGCCTGTTTTAGCTCCATTGCCATTTGCTTGAGTTGAGAGCCATTGGTGGTCAGGAGCAGTTCCTCAAGACCAGGCAAGGCACCAAGCTTATAAATCAGGGACATGACATTGTTTCGAATCAGGGGTTCACCACCGGTTAGCCGAAGTTTCTTCACCCCCAGCTCAGTAAAAACTTTTGCTAGCTGATAAATTTCTTCTAGACTCAAAATGTGTTTGCGCGGCAGAAAGGTCATTTTTTCAGACATGCAATAGACACATCGAAAATCACAGCGATCCGTCAGAGACAGCCTGACATAATCAATCTGCCTGCCGTATTTATCAATCAGTTGAGATGTTGCTTCGGCCATAGTGCTAGTATTCTAGCAGTTTTAATCCTCAATCAGCATCTGCTAATAAAAGGGCCAGGCGAATCAAGCCCGATCCTGATTTACGGCTTGTCGCTGGACATCAAACCAGCGCACACTTACCATCTTGAATCGACCCTAAACCCCGAAAAAGAAACATATAGGCTCATGTTATCTTCCTCCGATCTGACAGCCCTACTGCTGACACTGCAGCTGGCCCTGCTAAGCACAGTGATATTGCTGCTGATCGGCACACCACTGGCCTGGTTCCTGGCACGCACATCCTGGCGCTACAAATTTATCCTGGAAGCTATGATCGCTCTGCCACTGGTACTGCCACCGACCGTTCTGGGTTTTTATTTACTGCTACTACTCGGCGCCAACGGCCCACTTGGTTCAATGATGCAGGCATTTGGCGCCCAGCCTCTGGCATTCAGCTTCAGTGGCCTGCTTGTTGGCTCAGTGTTTTATTCCCTACCTTTCGTAATTCAACCGCTGCAGGATACATTCAGCAATATTGGCTCTCGACCTTTTGAAGTTGCCGCAACCCTCCGGGCCTCTCCACTTGACCGTTTTTTTTCCATTGCCCTTCCGCTTGCAAGACCCGGATTTTTAACTGCATCCGTTCTGGGTTTCGCACATACCATCGGTGAATTTGGCGTAGTGCTGATGATCGGAGGCAATATTCCCGGGGAAACCCAGGTGCTATCGATCGCTATTTATGAACATGTTGAAACTCTTGAGTACACCAAGGCCCATATCTTGTCTGGCGGCCTGCTACTTTTATCCTTCAGCCTGCTACTGGTAATTTATGCCCTGAATGGCCGTTTCAAGGTTGTTCGTATATGAAGATACGTGCAGCTTTCAACATACAGCGCAACATACCCCTGAACTTTCAGTTTGATATTGATGCCCAGGGCATCACCGCTGTCTTTGGTAAATCAGGTTGCGGTAAGACATCCCTGCTACGCGCTCTTGCTGGACTCGAAAAACATTCTGGGGCTTTTTTAAAAGTGGGTGAAGATATCTGGCAAGAGGATGAGTTTTTTGTTCCTGCCCATCAGCGACCGCTGGCCTACGTCTTTCAGGAAGCGAGTCTATTCCCCCATCTAAATGTCCGAGGAAATATTGAATACGGCCTCAAACGCATGCAGCAAGACGATAGTAAGATACCGCTGGAACAGATTATTGAATTGATGGAGCTGGATCTGCTGCTGGACCGTAAAACCGACTACCTCTCTGGTGGGGAGCAGCAACGGGTTGGCATTGCCAGAGCGCTTGCGGTCAATCCCAACATCCTGCTGATGGATGAACCCCTGTCTTCACTGGACCAGGCAAGAAAAGATGAACTGATTCCCTATATAAATTCACTCAACAGGGAGCTGAACATTCCTATTATTTATGTGACGCATTCCAATGAGGAAATAGCTCGCCTGGCTGACCAGCTGATTTTTATTGAAGATCAGGGTATCAAGGCTGCCGGAGCAATGGACCAATTGCTGACGCATGCCGACCTGTCGCTCTCGCACCGTCCACAGGCTGAATCGATCATCAGTGCTGTCACCAGCACATACGATGAAGTTTTTCACCTGAACCAGCTCAACTCAGCACTGGGGCCATTTCTGGTACCCGGAGACGCCCTGCCGCAGGGAAAACCTATACGTCTGCGACTGGCAGCCCAGGATGTAAGCCTGTCACTCAATGTGCCGAAAGACAGCAGCATCCTGAATATCCTGCCTGCTGTGGTAAAAAATGTTCAGGATGAAAATTTAGCTCAGGCCACTGTTTTTCTCGACATGAACGGACATACTGTATTGGCCAGAATTACCAGAAAGTCGGTTAACCGCTTACAGCTCGAAGCCGGCAAAAAGGTCTATGCCCAGATCAAGAGCGTGGCAGTTCTAGCCTGAATACTTACCAGTAATTTTCGGTGGTGATCTGCCCTGGTTTTCGACGCAGGTTTTTCTTGAAGCCACGCTGCTTCAGTAGCTCGACTGTGTCTTTTACCATGTCGGGATTACCACATAGCATAACCTGTGAGTACTCCATATCAAGCTCAAGTCCGATGCGCGTTTCCAGCTCGCCCTCTCGAAGACTGTCAGGAATCCTGCCTTTAATGGCCCCCTTACAGTCTTCACGGCTGACAAAAGATTGGAAATAAAATCGTCCGAGATAAGCCTCTTGATAGCCTGCTACTAGCTCCTGGTACTGCAAATCCAGTCTGCTGCGTACACCCTGTACCAAAATAACATGATGGTATCTTCGCCAGATATCTTCACAGCCCAGCATAGAAAAATATGGAGCCACCCCGGTACCGGTTGCTAGCATCCACAAATCACGAGAATCCGGCACTTCGTCAAGTGTGAAAAAACCATTAGCCTGTTCTTTCAGCCATAAACTGTCACCAGGCTGAAGCTTGACCAGGGCATTAGACAATACTCCATCGGTAGCCACATAGAAAAAAAACTCAAGTGGCTGGTGTCCTGGGGAACTTAAAAATGAATAAGGACGAGCAACGCGTTCACCATTAATGTCCAGTGCCAGACTGGTGAACTGACCAGCAACAAATGGTCCTACTTCGGCTTCCACCTGGAGGGAAAACAGATTTTCATGCCAATGAATATTTTTGACAACCTTACCCTCAACCCACTTAGGCAAACCAGTTAATCTCCCTATGATGTATCAATCGACTTATCGAATAAGTTGTAGACTACGACGTACACGAGACAGATCTCTGAGGGCCTGTTCTTCCGTTAGCGCATCGGACAGTGGAACAGATTCTGATAATTTGTCTAGTGTTCTCACGGCAGAATTTCTGTCGGTCCAGCTTTGCAGCAGCGCTTCCCGTGCTTTTTGAATTTCAGGCTGGAATAGCTCGCTACGAACAAAACGCTCTTTGAGGAAGTTACCATAGCCATACCCGAAGCCACCAAGAAAATTTCCGGTACCAAGAGCCAGGTTCATGTCCCAGCTGATGACCGTAAATTTTTCATCCGTGAGATCATACCACAGTAAAAAGTTCTTGCCCGGACCCGACATGTCGTCAAAATTTTCTAAAAGATCCTGAGTAGCCACATAATAAGCAAAGCTTTCTATGTCCACCCAGTCAGCCAGCTCTCTGTCAAAATCTTCAATACTGACTGCTTCCAGCCACTTCAACAATTCAATCACCGGAGACATCCCCTGTGTGCTTTTGGCATTGATTTGGTCAAAATCATTTTCATAGTCGCTGTCCTCTTCTCCGCGGTACCGAAAGCGATTTTCACTTCGCGATTTATATAGAACACCACTACCCATCCCGATTGCTTCCGCATAGCGCTTATCTGGATTTTCTATCACTAGGCGGGTTGTTGTTGGATAGTCGTTGACTCTGAACCTTACCCATGTGAAATCCTGTGACACCTGACCCGAATCCGCAATCAATTGCAAGGCAATCGCTTCGTTTAGGTTAGTCCCACCAGCACGAGCCGGTCTTATGGCAAGTTCTTCACGCCCCTGGTAAGCCAAGCCATCTTCATACTTGTCAAAACTGACGGCCAAAGGCAAGGTGGAGGGGTTATCAAAACTGGCATTACTCATGGGGTTGCGCCTCCCCCAGCCACGTGAATTCCGACTCAGTTCACGCAGGGTTGAATTGCCTTTCAATCTAACGCCGATGTTGGATATCAAGGTACCATCGATTTCGATATTCGCTGCGACCCAGGTTTTCAATCCATTATTCAAATAATCTTCCATTATGAGTCGGTAATTCTCATTGCTGATGGTGAGATTAATACTGTGAGCTTCATCCAGGTCGAAGAGGTCCAACTGCCCGATAATGTTAAAACGGGAATTGGTGATTTGTTCTACACTTTCGTGGCTAAATACAATGGGATTGATGCGATAGGATCCCAGCATAAATCCCATTAACAGCAGGACCAGCAGCGAAGATAAGATCATCCTGCTGTGATGCCTTATTCTGACAGGCAAAGCACGTTTCCACCAGGAACGTCTGACTTTCTCTTGCTGCGAATAATCATCCATAAGCACTGATCATTAATGGTTTAACTGCCTATACTGAAGCTTAGCATAGGTAAAAAATGCTGCTAAATGCGCGACCGCCCAATAGCCCTATCATTCTGACAGTAGTCTATAAGTCTGTTTGATCATAACCGCTCAGTACTGTAACCCGCTGTCCGGTATTGACATCCGACAGTCGCATGACAAGATCACGCGCCTGAATACCTGGATTGGGTTCCACGGTATAAAGCAATTCAAGCAAGGCACCGTTACGAATCGTTTCGGTACTGACCAGATCAAAACTTTTGGTCAGTTTAATCAGCTCATCCTCAACCAGCTTGTCGAAATCCCCATCAGGTGGCACCTGCACTTTGACAACCTGGCGCTGAATATTGCTGCCAAAGGCATTGAGTTTCATCATCATCAGTATTACCACGCAAATCGAAACAGTGGCGGCTATGGCCAGCGAATAAAAACGCGTGCCGGTTGCCATGCCGATAGCCATCACCAAAAAAATAAATCCGACATCACGGGTTTCTTTCAGGGCATTGCGAAAACGAATTACTGAAAAAGCACCTACCAAAGCAAAGGCACGGGCTATATTGGAACCAACGACAAGCATCAGAACAGCAATCACCATGCAAACAACAATAAGCGTCTGAACATAGGACTGACTATAAGAAATATTCTGATGTGTTGCCCGGTATACAAATCCAACAATAGTTGATAAAACAAATGACAGCGATAAGACCAGGACAATATCCAGCGTGTTGAAAGTGCCGGATAAATCGACAATATCCAGATTCATATTAGCTCCTTATGTGTGACTTGTGGCTTGATAGGCTGGGAGGCTCAGGCAGGTCTTTTAAACTGAGACGAATATCCGGAATAGTGGCGGTTGCCTCAATGGCTTTACAATATTTGGATACTCGCACCACTTCCAGCCCCATGCTGGCAGCCAGATCGGTGAACCAAGTCGGCACCCTCTCATTAGCTTTTACCTCAACAATGGAAATGTGAGGGGGAATAATGAATTTGTTTTCCGAGCGCATACTCAACGATAAATCCTTATTTCGCCCCTGAATACTATGATCAAGCGTAATGCGCAGTCCCAAATCTGCGTCTACACCAACAAAAGCTTCGCGATGGTAGGTAGTCATGGCAACCGCCTGCAACTTGACCAATTCTGATAACATCAATACTTCATTCACAAATGACTGTCGCAATTCAGGATTGTTAGGATCTTGCCATTGGTCGCAAATTAGTCTGGCCTGATAGTAAGACATTGGTATTCGTCTTTTCTGGGTAACACGATTAACTCGCTGTTTGATTTCAACGAATACTCTTGATTCATCATTGATCAGCTCGGGTTCCCCGTATGCACGAATGCGAAGCTTACGCCTAAAACGCAGCCCTTCGATTTTTTCCCAGTAAAAAATCAGATCCCTGCTGTCATAATATATACTACTGACCCGTCGCGAACAGGCATTTTTGTAACTATCCTCGCTCATACGTTCGCGGATTTTTTCGCGAAATTCAGGTATTTTGCTTTCTGGTAAGTAATATTTTATTTCGTAGCGGTTAAATCGGTGTAAGGCACTGGCAGTTGCTGTCGCAGTTGATTCATTGTCGGCAAAACTCATGCGTGTTTCCAGTTACCTATGCCACTCAGCGCTTCAATAAAATTCCAATCCAGCTTAGCCTCGCATGTCATCAATGTCTATAGTCAAACAAGTGTAGCTTGTTCATCTTATCTGCAACTGCTATAAGAACAGTATGAAGGCTATGGCACTTTCCATACTCAGGCTTAGCACGGTTTTTCTTACCTTGTTAATTTCCCTTGCCAGTTCTTCTTCGCTCTCCCAGCGCGAATTTCGTATACTACAACCACTGGAA
>JAYQVM010000030.1:0-18669 GCA_038148435.1 Gammaproteobacteria bacterium
CGATGAAGATGCCCAGTCCATCTTATTGTGCCCGGATGATGAATACATTGCGGCTGTGGAAAGCAGTATGCAGACCTTGCTGCCCCAAATGGAGCGCCAGGAAATCATCAAGGCTTCGCTGGAAGCGCGGGGCCTGCTGATTAAAACCCGTGATCTGGAGGAAGCTGCTGAGGTATCCAACCGGATAGCACCTGAGCATCTGGAACTTTCCCTAGAAAATCCGCAAACACTGTTATCGCAGATTAAGCATGCCGGTGCTATTTTCCTAGGATCCTACACCTCGGAGGCACTGGGTGATTACTGTGCCGGTCCGAGCCATGTATTGCCAACCTCAGGAACGGCCCGTTTTTCATCGGCGCTGGGTGTTTATGATTTTCAGAAACGCTCATCTATCATACAGTGTTCGGCTGAGGCTGCTTCTCGCCTGGCGGATACAGCATCGAAACTTGCCCGTTCAGAAGGTCTGACGGCGCATGCCCGCTCAGCCGAGTACCGCAAATAAAATCCAGCACTCATCTTTCCTCGAGTAGTCGGCAACTTGCCATTACTGAATAGTGAACAGCACAAAAGGTTCACCGATACCCAGGGTGACAGGAATTTTCATTTGGCTGCGTTCACGAAAAATTTCTATTTCGACGACTTCACCGGCGCCCAGACTGCTGATGCTTTCGATGGCTTCAAACAGTTCGTCTTCGTTGGATAGAGTGCCGATTTTCTGTTGGTTGAAGCCGGTTATGATATCGCCGGCCCGAATGCCAGCCTGTTGCGCCGGGCCGTCCTCAACCAGCGACATAACACGCAGACCCCGAATACGTTGTCCATACAGTAAGAGTCCTTCATTGGCCGAGAAATATTCGATATCTGACACGCCAAGATAGCCGCCGGGGCCGCTTTCATAATAATAATTTAGTAGCAGTGAAATCATGCTGGCATGTGAAGCAAAGCCAATGCCTTCTGAACCGCCGGACTCTGAAAGAATATTTGAATTGATGCCGATCAACCTGCCATCCGCATCAATCAGGGCGCCACCGGAATAGCCCGGGTTGATGGCAGCATCAGTCTGGATGAGATGCGCATTTTCTGTCTGGTAAAGGGCACTGATTATCCCCAGAGAGGCTGAAAGACCGATGTTTCTCGGATTACCCAGGGCTACAACCAGATCGCCGACTGCCTGATCAGGCAGAGTATAAGGTTCCACATGGGCGATATTGGGGCTATCAATTTTCAAGAGTGCAAGGTCGCTGGTTTCATCATATAAAAGAGGTCTTGCATTGACTGTCCTGCCGTCATATAGCTTGGCAGTAATGGTCTCAGGGAAATTGACCACACCAGTCTCGGGACTGACAAAAATATGATAACTGGTCACCAGGAAACCATCATCGGTTATGATCACACCAGAACCAAGGCTATTGTTCTCGTTCAGGTCGGTAATCTGCATTCTGGCCAGGCTACTCAGGGAATTACTGAAGTCCTGTGCATTTTCAGATTCGGCCAGCACCTGTTGCAGATTAATCGTGACAACGGCAGGCATCACTTTTTGGATAGCATCATTAAAAGAGCGCGGGAAGCTTGCCTGCAGGGCGCTGCCAGGCGGCGTGGGTTGGGCCTCTGTCAAGAACAACATCTCGGCCATCCTGGGCAACTGAAGGATTATCAGTGCAAACACTAGTCCTGAAAGTGCCGGCCAGAATATATAATTGAAAACTTTATTCATCAAAGGCCCTCTTTATTGGGGCATCGGATATTTGCTCTTGCTTGAATTTGTTATAATGTGAGGTTGCGAGTATACAGTAATTAAATAAAGCACACACTTTGCTGTCAGGGACAAGATGTCAGTTGAACTGGAAACATTGGTCGCAGCAAGCGATTCTTTATTGAGTCCGGATGATTACCGGGATTACTGTCCCAATGGTTTGCAAATTGAAGGCAGACAACAGGTAAATAAAATCGTCAGCGGTGTGACGGCTAGTCAGGCTCTGATTGAAGCCGCGATAAAGACAAAGGCAGACCTGGTCCTGGTGCATCATGGTTATTTTTGGCAGGGTGAACCGGCTGAAATTCTCGGGGTAAAGAAAAAACGAATAAAAGCCCTGCTGGAGAATGATATCAGTTTGCTGGCATACCACTTACCGTTAGATGCACATCCAAAACTCGGCAACAATGCACAGTTGGGGAAACTGCTGGGTTTTGTCATGCAGCGAGATTTGTTCCCCCGCCAGAAAAGCAAAGTCGGCGTCTGTGGTGAGATTACGGAACCCTGCGATGCCGTCACACTGCTTGCCAGGTTGGACAATAAATTAAAACGCAAGCCTTTTCATGTGCCCGGTAAGGCTAAAGTCATCAAACGTATTGCCTGGTGCACCGGCTCGGCGCAGCACTATATCGAACAGGCTTTTGCCGCCGGTGCCGATGCCTATCTGAGTGGTGAAATATCAGAACAGACGGTTCATTTTGCAAGGGAGTCTGGCATTCACTACTTTGCAGCGGGACATCATGCTACCGAACGTTATGGGGTGAAGGCGCTGGGCAGTTATCTGGCTGAATCCTTTGGAATAGAACATCAGTTTATTGATATTGATAATCCGGTATGAGCACCTACAGTAGGCGGGTCTATTCAAGTGAAATGGGTAACATTTGCCTGCAGTGTGGCAAAATATTCAAGGTCTGTCGTTGTCAGTCAGGCTCAGTAGATTCACGCTTGAGCAGTGGGAAAAAAATCAAAGTATCCAGGGAAAGCAAAGGCCGTAAAGGTAGCGGTGTTACCTTGATCAGTGGGCTATCGCTGAATGAAACTGAATTGAAAAAGCTGGCCAGTTCCTTCAAGCAGCTTTGCGGTTCCGGTGGAGCAGTCAAGCAAGGAGTGATTGAGATTCAGGGAGAGCATCGGGATACACTGCTAAAGGAATTAACACGTCTTGGCTATCAGGCTTTCAAAGCTGGAGGCTAGGCACTATTCAATCTAGAAGGGAGTAACAATATGGCGAACAGTTCTGATACGCAAAGGGACATTGAAGCAGCCGTTTTCAGGCGTCTGGTCGAACATCTGGATTCGCGCAAGGATGCCCAGAATATTGATCTGATGAACTTGGCGGGTTTTTGTCGCAACTGTCTGTCCAAGTGGTATGTGGCAGCGGCGAACGAACGCGGTAACGATATTGACTACGAAGAAGCTAGAGAATTGATCTATGGCATGCCTTATTCAGAATGGAAAGCGAAGTACCAGCTTTAGGCAAGTGAAGAACAGAAGTGTCTGTTCGAAAAATACAAGCCATCATGAGAGCTATGCCATTCAGATTACTCTGGGTAAATAGACTGTTCTATTGATTATCAGCTCTCAGTAGTTTAATTTTGCCCGACTTAAATCAAGCTGCCGAATGATAATAGCAGTGTAAAATATTTTGAAAAACAGCAGGAGCATCCACATGCAAGTATCAGGAGCCAAAGTCTCATCATTAAGTCTGGCTATTGGCCTGCTCTGTGCCAGCTTACAGGTCAGTGCGCAGACCAATACCATCGAATCCATTATCGTGACAGCAGATCGGGATGAAAACCAGCTGCGCGAAATTCCTGCCAGTGTCTATTCACTTGATTCAGAATTGCTCGATGAAGTGGTGCCGGTGCATATTGAGGAAGTACTGCGCGCTGTGCCGGGTGTGGTTTTTAACCGTGGTAATGGACAGGAAACCCTGTTGGGCATCCGCTCCCCGGTACTGACGGGTGCAGGGAGTTGTGGAGCCTTTCAGACTGCCCAGGATGGCATCCCCCTGCGTGGTGCTGGTTTCTGTAATGTGAACCAGCTTTTTGAATCGAATTTTGCCCAGGCTTCGGGTGTTGAAGTAATTCGTGGTCCTGGCAGTATTTTATATGGCGTGAATGCGCTGCATGGGGCCATCAATATCATTAGCCCGACACTGGGAGAACCGGGTGGTGATATCTCCATTGACCAGGGTCCGCATGATTATGCCCGCTTTAACTTTGGCTATAACGCCAACCAGGGGCAGCATGATTACGGCATCTTTTTCAATGGCGATAAAGATGGTGGCTACAAGGATGATTCTGGATTCGGTCAGCAGAAACTCAATCTGTCGCACCGCTACCAGGGTGATGTCACCGTAACCACGGTATTTGCTGCCACCAACCTGAATCAGGAAACGGCAGGTTATGTGTCAGGAACCGATGCCTATAAAGATGACAGCCTGAAAAAAACTAACGGTGATCCCAATGCTTTCCGTGATGCCAGCAGTGTCCGATTGCACAGCCGCATTGAAGGCCAGACAGACAGTGGTGCCAACTGGATGCTGACGCCCTATTTCAGGGACACTGACATGACTTTTCTGATGCATTTTTTGCCGGGTACGCCGCTGGAGGAAAACGGCCATACTTCCATCGGCCTGCAAAGTTCGTATAGTACTGCACTGACCAGTGACATGCTGGGCATGGCAGGTGTAGACCTCGAGTTCAGTAACGGCTACCTGAAGCAAAGCCAGGAAGGTGGATTTGGCTCTTTCCCGGCGGGGCAGCAATATGATTTTGAAGTGGATGCCCAGCTCATCTCACCCTATGCGCAGATCAAGTTTCAACCCAGTGAACGCAACCAGTTAAACCTGGGGCTGCGTCTCGAATTTCTGGAATATGACTATGACAATCGGATGATCGATGGCAATACAGCGGCAGACGGCACCACATGTGTGTCATCGGCATTTAACCCAGCAGGGACTTGCCGCTATAGTCGTCCTTCGGATCGCAGTGATGATTTCCAGAATGCCTCGATTCAGGCTGGCTGGATACACAATTTTGATGAGCTGCAACAGCTTTATGTCAATATCGGCCATGCTTTTAGGGCACCGCAGGCCACTGAGTTGTACCGCCTGCAAGTTGATCAGACGATAGCTGATCTGGACTCCGAAGAAATTGATAATATCGAAGTCGGCTATCGTGCCACGCGTGACAATGTTTCCTATACTGTTGCGGCCTACTGGATGCAGAAAGACAATGTGATTTTTCAGGACAGTGCCCGAAATAATGTCAGCGGTGGTGAAACCGAGCACAAAGGTATTGAATTGAATTCACTGATTGCCCTGAGCGATTCCTTTGATCTCAATATTGTGGCCAGTTACGCGAAACATACCTATGAAGGCAACATTGCGCCTCTGGGTGTCACGGTTTCCATTGATGGTAATGACATGGATACAGCACCCGAATTGACCGGCAATGTACGCTTGAGTTGGCAGATCAGTGCGGATAACCGTGCTTCGCTGGAATGGGTGCACATGGATGATTATTACACCAATGAAACCAATACCAACCGTTATGAGGGGCATGATCTGGTGAACCTGCGTTATCAGTATACGACGCCGGACAGCTGGTATTTTTCTGCCAGAATCACCAACCTGCTTGATACGGATTATGCAGAGCGCGCCGATTACAGTACCTTTGGCGGCGATCGATATTTTATTGGCGAACCGGCTTCACTGTATTTGACGCTGGGCATGCAGTTCTAGTATCTCTCAGTCAGGGATGATAAAAAGAGGGCCAATGGCCCTCTTTTTTTTGGAACTCTTTCATGTATCAGGGCATTGTTGAAGCCATCAGCCAGCATCTGAAGCAGCCTCTGAGCATTATCGATGCCCAGCCCATTGCCGGGGGGAGTATCAACCAAGTGACGCGCATTACCCTGGACAACCAGTCGCAGTACCTACTGAAAACCCAGTCAGGCAGAGTAGCAAAAAATACCTTCCAGATTGAGTATGAAAGCCTGGCCCTGTTATCAGCGGCTCAAGCTGTGCGAGTTCCGCAGGCACTGGTTGTTGATCAGAACTTTTTGGTGTTGGAATATATCCAGCCTGGCACCAGAGCAGCAGACTGGGAAGAAAGCCTGGGCCGGCAGCTGGCGATGCTGCATAAAAACACTAGTCGTAAAGGTTTTGGCTTTTACTGTAACAACTATCTTGGGACCACTGTCCAGTTGAATGACTGGCAGTCCTGCTGGCTAGATTTCTGGCGTGAACAGCGACTGGGTAAGCAATTGCAGCTCTATGCCGAACGGGCAGGAAAGGATGCCCTGATGGTGAAGGGGGAGAAGTTGATGCACGCCCTGGATAAATTACTGGCAGATGTGCAGGAACCGGCTGTGCTCCTGCACGGGGATCTTTGGTCCGGCAATGCCATGGCTGATCAGCAGGGTCAGCCGGTGATATTCGATCCAGCCTCTTACTACGGTCAACGGGAAGCTGAGTTTGGCATCATGCGTCTGTTTGGAGGCTTTGGCCGGCGTTGCGAAGCAGCCTATCAGGAAATCTGGCCCTTTGAGGCAGGTTATGAGGAGCGGTTCCGGCTTTACCAGCTATACCATGAACTCAATCATCTAAACCTTTTTGGGGCTAGCTATTATGCTGCCTGCATGGCCTCCATGGATGCCTTACTCTAGATAATAGCCTGCTCTTTCAGGAGATTTATCAGACGCTCAATGCATTCATCGACGTCCAGTTCGTGGGTCGGCAGTATCAGGTGTGGTTTGTCCCAGTCCTCGTAAGGGAAGGAAATGCCTGGCACTTTACCGCCTTCGAGGTTGGCCTCTGCTGCATAGAGTCCGCTGGGGTCGCGTTGCTGGCAGACTTCCAGTGGTGGATTGAGGTAGACGATGATGCAGTTTTCTTCACCAATAACGCTGATGGTATGTTCGCGCGAATCCCTGTTGGGCGCGACGAAGGCAGCACAGCAGATGAAGCCGGCATCATTCAAGTATTTGGCAATATAGGCGCTACGTCGTAGGTTTTCGGCTCGGCCTTCGGCATCATGATCAAGATCCTTGCTGATGCCCAATCGCATGGCTTTGCCATCCAGAATGGTGATGACCCGTCCCATATCAAACAACCGTCTTTCCAGCGAATGGGCTAGGGTCGACTTGCCGGAGCCGGACAGACCGACAAACATGATGGTTACCGGCTTCTGTCCGTAACGGGCGGCCCTTTCTTCCCGGGTGACATGGGCTGTTGAATTGGCGCTGTGCCGACGGGATTTCTGTTTGCCAACATCAATCATACCGGCTCCAACCGTGACATTGCTCAATCGGTCAATAATGATGAAAGAACCGGTACTAGGGTTTTTCCTATAGTCATCAAAATGGATGGGCTGGGCAAAATCCATTTCGCAAAAGCCTATCTCATTGAGCTCCAGGCTCGGGGTAGGGCTGGTTTGCAGAGTATTCACATCCAGTTTGTACTGAATATTGCTGATATTGCCACTGAAGTTTTTACTGGCCTGTTTGAAATCATACTGCTTGCCGGGTAGCAGGGGACTTTCATTCATCCAGACGATGGTTGCAGACACCTTGTCGCTGGAAATCGGTAGGTTATTTGAATGCACGATCATGTCGCCACGGCTGATATCGATTTCATCTTCCAGCGTCAGAGTGATCGCCATGGGCGTAAAAGCCTGCCCGAGTTCTTCATCATAAGTTACGATGGATTTGATGCGACTTTTCTTACCAGAGGGCAGGGCAATTATTTCGTCACCCTTGCGGACAATACCCGAGGCAATGGTGCCGCAGAAACCGCGGAAATCAAGATTCGGCCGGTTGACGTACTGCACCGGAAATCGGAAATCATCGAAATTGCGGTCCGCTGAAATTTTCACGTTTTCCAGCATCCACATGAGTGTTTCGCCTTCATACCAGGGCGTCTGTTCACTGGCATTCACCACGTTGTCGCCTTTCAGTGCGGAGAGCGGGATGAAGTAAAGTTCGCCGGTATCCAGTTCCCGAGTGAAATCAATGTAATCCTGTTTGATCTGATTAAAAACCGCTTCATCGAAGCCTATCAAATCCATTTTGTTGACTGCTACGATGATATGTTTGATCCCCAGCAGAGATGCGATGAAGGTGTGTCGCTTGGTCTGGGTCTGCACCCCATGACGGGCATCGATGAGGATGATGGCCAGTTCGCAGTTGGAAGCTCCTGTGGCCATATTACGCGTGTATTGTTCATGTCCCGGCGTGTCAGCAATGATAAATTTACGCTTGGCGGTAGAGAAATACCGATAGGCCACATCAATGGTGATGCCCTGCTCCCTTTCTGCCTGCAGGCCATCAACGAGCAGGGCAAGGTCGAAATTTTCTGCCGTGGTACCTGATTTGATGCTATCCGACTTGATGGCTTCGAGCTGGTCCTCATAAATCATTTTAGAATCGTGCAGCAGACGGCCGATAAGTGTGCTCTTGCCATCATCGACACTGCCGCAGGTTAGCAGGTGGAGCAATTCCTTACGCTCGTGTTGTGCCAGATAGGCATCAATATCGGTACTGATGAGATCGGATTGGTGAGACATGACTAGAAGTATCCCTCACGCTTTTTCTTTTCCATCGAGCCTGACTGGTCACTGTCGATCAGACGACCCTGACGTTCGGATGTCGTAGTCAGCAGCATTTCCTGAATAATTTCCGGCAGGGTCTTGGCTTCTGACTGCACGGCGCCGGTCAAGGGATAGCAACCTAGAGTACGAAATCGTACGGTTTTCATGGTGATCTGACTTTTCAGCTCATCCGGAATGCGCTCATCATTGGCCATGATGTCAACGCCTTCATAATTCACGACCGCGCGTTCTTCGGCAAAATACAGGGAAGGAATGTCGATCTTATTCAGGTGGATATACTGCCAGACATCCAGTTCGGTCCAGTTAGATAGGGGGAAGACCCGGATGCTTTCGCCCTTGTTGATTTTACCATTGTAGAGGTTCCAGAGTTCTGGGCGCTGGTTTTTTGGGTCCCAGCGGTGGTTTTTATCTCGAAAGGAATATACTCTTTCCTTTGCACGTGATTTTTCCTCGTCACGTCTGGCTCCGCCAAAGGCAGCGTCAAACTTGTAACTGTTCAGAGCCTGTTTCAGGGACTGGGTCTTCATGATGTCGGTGTGCTTCTGGCTGCCGTGAGTAAATGGGCCCACGCCAGCATCAAGGCCTTCCTGATTGATATGAACCAGTAGGTCCAGACCGAGATTTTTGGCCTGCCGGTCGCGAAACTCGATCATTTCCTTGAATTTCCAGGTGGTGTCTACATGCAGGAGTGGAAATGGAAGTTTACCGGGATAAAAAGCCTTTAGCGCCAGATGCAGCATGACAGCAGAATCCTTACCGATGGAATAGAGCATCACCGGCTTGTCAAATTCAGCGGCCACTTCTCGGATGATATGGATACTCTCAGCCTCTAGTTGTTTGAGGTGAGTTAGACCGTGCTCAGTCATTGCTTAAAGTTTTGATATGCTAAAATGGGGGAAAATTATATAAGAGGCCAGGGCCAAACCCAAGTATAAGTATGCTTAATGGGCATTTCAGGAACTCTTCTTTCTCAGGCCATAATCTGCTGCCAGTCCGCCTTTCTGGTCCGGGCTGTTTTTGGCGGCATAATCACGGGGAGGAAAGAGGTCATCCATCTGCTTGTGCAGCTCAGCCTCGGGAGCATTGCCCAGCAGGTCGGAGCGTTTTTTGGTCAGGGCCAGCTGCCTGGTAATTTCTTCCGGGCAAAGCATATCAGCATCACGGGCCAGCCGTTCATAAAGGTCTTTATAATTTTGGGTTAGGGCGTTAACCAGCTGGGCAGTATTTTCAAAATGGGAGTATACGTTCTGACGATAGTCCTGGTGGGTTTCCTGCATCGTTTCAAGTTCTTCGGTGATTTTTCGTATGCTGGCTGAATCAGATAAAAACTGCTTGTAAAGCAAGGCCCCGGCAGCCACGCCAACAATAAAACCCAAGACACCAACCAGCCAAATAAGCATAACTACTTTTAAAATGATCCTATCAGGATTACCAATACTTAGGCGATTATACCTATAATTGCCTCTTTAATCTTCACTTGAGCGATAGTTGGTCGCCAATTCCTTGCTGTAACGACGAGAAGTTTTGAGCACATTAATAAGCCCCATAGAGCAATACCGGCAGGATATAAAGCAGAAGCTGCTGAGTCCTGATCTGGCACAGGCGGCTGCTGTTGATGCCCTACAGGAAGTTTATATTGGCTTGGGCCAGCGACGCCGTCTAGCGATTAAAAAATTGCCTCTGCTAGGCTCACTCTTCACCAGCAAAAAATCAGCCTTGCAAGGTCTCTATTTATGGGGCGGAGTCGGACGTGGTAAAACCTATCTGATGGACCTATTTTATAAGTGCCTGCCAGAGCAGCGTAAAATGCGCCTGCATTTCCATCGCTTCATGCTTATGGTGCATAAACAGTTGAATGAGCAGCAAAATCAAAAGAATCCTCTGCAAAAGGTAGCCCAGGAAATTGCTCGGGATATTGATGTGATCTGTTTTGACGAATTTTCAGTCAATGACATTGGTGATGCCATGATTCTGGCAGGCATATTGGAATCTCTGTTTTCCGAAGGTGTAACCCTGATCGCGACCTCCAACATTGAGCCAGCCCGACTCTATGAAAATGGGCTGCAGCGGGTAAATTTTTTACCCGCTATTGCCTTACTGGAACAGCACACCCGTATCCTGAAGGTTGATGGCGGCATTGACTATCGTTTGCGCAGTCTGAAACAGGCTGAAATTTACCATAGCCCACTGGGGGCTGATGCTGAACAGCTTTTGCTGGAAAGTTTCGACCACCTGAGTGCGGGTCTGGAAACGGTCAGCGGGGGAAATATTGAAATTCAGGGTAGGCAGATACCCATCCGTAAACGCGCTGAAGATTTGGTCTGGTTTGACTTTTCGGCTATTTGTGGCGGACCCAGAAGTACGGCTGACTATATTGAAATTGCCCAGCTTTTCCATACGGTCATTATCAGCAATGTGCCGGTAATGGATGGATACATTGATGACAAGGCACGGCGCTTCATTAACCTGGTGGATGAATTTTACGATCATAATGTCAAACTCATTATTTCAGCAGCTGACATCCTAGAGCAGCTCTATCAGGGTAGCGAGCTGTCCTTTGTCTTTGAGCGAACACTTAGCCGCCTGCTAGAAATGCAATCCCATGATTACTTGGCACTGGAGCATGTGCCATAGCTCCCTGGGCTAGACTCCAGACAGGAAGATTTCAGATTTCTATTTAATGCATTAAAATCGCTGCAGAACCCTTGAATATCGAGCCTTGCATCTGTAGAATTCGCGCTCCCTTAATGGCTTTGCCGGCAAATACTGGCAAGTCTGTGTTCGGAGCGTGTTGAGACAAGCTAGATGAAGACTTTTTCAGCTAAAAAACAAACTGCAGAAAATAACTGGATATTGGTTGATGCCGAGGGACAGACCTTGGGCCGCATGTCTGCCGAAATTGCCCATCGCCTGCGAGGTAAACATAAAGCCGAATATACGGCACATGTTGATACGGGTGACTATGTGGTTGTGGTTAATGCCGAGAAAGTCAGCGTCACTGGCAATAAAGCAAGTAACAAGTTATACCAACGTCATTCCGGCTTTCCCGGCGGGCTAAAAACACGCACTTTCAATGAGATGATTGCCAATAACCCCGAAGAGGTCATCCGCCTTGCTGTTAAGGGCATGATGCCGAATACGCCTCTAGGTAGGGCAATGTTTCGAAAGCTCAAGGTTTATGCAGGTAGTGAGCATCCGCACGGTGCCCAGCAACCCGCACAGCTTAATTTACAATAGCATTCTTAAAGGTTCATTAGGGCATGGCTGATACACAATACTACGGTACCGGACGACGTAAGACTTCCACTGCACGGGTTTACCTGACAGTAGGCACAGGCAATATCTCTGTCAATAAAAGAACGCTTGATGGCTATTTTGGACGTGAAGTTGCCCGCATGATCGTTCGTCAGCCTCTGGAATTGCTGGAGCTTGGGGATAAATTCGATATTACGGTGACGGTCAGCGGTGGTGGTAGTTTTGCTCAGGCCGGTGCCATCCGTCATGGATTGACTAGAGCCCTCATCAACTATGATGAGAGCAACAGAAGCTCGCTGCGAAGAGCCGGTTTCGTGACACGCGATTCTCGTGAAGTCGAGCGTAAGAAAGTCGGTCTGCGTAAAGCACGTAAAAGACCACAGTTCTCAAAACGTTAATCTGATTGGCTTATTGGAATTAGCGCCAGAACTTGAAGGTTTTGGCGTTTTTTTATGTGTAAAAAATAGCGTATTGGCCTTTTTAACGGGCATCGTCGCCTTGAAAAAAAGGCCTGTTTTTAGTAGCATTCGCGCAACTTGCAGGACCGTCGTCAAGGCGTCGTTCCTAATCCAATCAGGCGTTTCCAGAAGGAGAGTTTCATTGTGAGTGGCAGTTCTATCAATACTGGTCGCAGACGCTTTTTAATCGGCAGTACCTCTGTAGTTGGCGCAGCCGGTGCCGTTGGTGCGGCTGTCCCCTTCGTAGGTTCCTGGAACCCAAGTGCCAGAGCACTGGCAGCAGGAGCTCCCATTACAGTTGATATCAGCCGCCTCGAGCCAGGCGAGCTGCTCGGCCCCATCCCGGCTTGGCGTGGCCAACCCATCTTTGTTCTGCGCAGGGATGATGAAACGCTTAGCAACTTGGAAAGCTTTACTGATCACCTGTCTGATCCTAATTCGCAAAGTGATCAGCAGCCAGGCTATGCACAGAATGCATTCCGCTCCATTCGTCCGGAAGTGGGCATCTATGTTGGTCTTTGTACACACCTTGGCTGCTCGCCAAGAATCAATACGGAAGTCACCCCGCAGGAATATGACCCGGACTGGAAAGGCGGTTTTTTCTGCCCCTGTCACGGTTCCATGTTCGATCTGGCCGGTCGTGTCTACAGTGGAGTGCCGGCTCCCGATAATCTGGTGGTCCCCCCACATTCCTATGAGACAGACAATGTGGTGGTGATTGGTGTTGACGGGGAGAATTCGTAGTGAGTGAAGAAATGAGCAACGCTGTGAACGAGCAGGTTAAAAAGAATTCCTTTATGAGCTGGATCGATGCGCGACTGCCGGTTACCCAGGCTTTGCAAAAGCACATGACCAAGTACTATGCACCAAAAAACTTCAATTTCTGGTACGGCTTTGGTGTGCTGGCGTTAGTGGTACTGGTCAACCAGTTACTGACCGGTATCTGGCTCACTATGAACTATGTTCCTAGTGCAGAAGCTGCGTTTGCGTCTGTGGAATATATCATGCGTGATGTCGATTATGGCTGGATCCTGCGTTATATGCATTCCACCGGAGCTTCTGCTTTTTTTGTGGTGGTCTATCTGCATATGTTCCGTGGCCTCATGTATGGTTCCTACCAGAAACCCCGTGAGCTGATCTGGATTTTCGGTATGACAATTTATCTGGTGTTGATGGCTGAAGGTTTCATGGGTTATGTATTACCTTGGGGACAAATGTCCTACTGGGGTGCTAATGTGATTGTATCTCTGGCGGGTGCCATTCCCTTTGTGGGTGAAGACCTGATGGTCTGGATTCAGGGAGACTACCTGATTTCCGGTGCCACCCTGAACCGTTTCTTTGCCCTGCATGTGGTTGCACTCCCGCTGGTACTGGTTGCTCTGGTGGTGCTGCATCTTCTGGCCCTGCATGAGGTTGGTTCCAATAATCCTGACGGTATTGAAATCAAGGCCAACAAAGATGAAAACGGTATTCCACGAGATGGTATTCCTTTCCACCCCTATTACACCGTGCATGATCTGGTTGGGGTCGTTGTTTTTCTGTTTGTGTTTGCCTTTGTGATTTTCTTCATGCCGGAAATGGGTGGTTATTTCCTGGAATATGCCAACTTTGAAGAAGCCAACAACCTCAAGACCCCGGAACATATTGCGCCGGTCTGGTATTTCACCCCTTTCTACTCGATGCTCAGAGCCGTGACCTTTCCGCTTTTCGGCATCGATGCCAAATTCTGGGGGCTGGTAGTGATGGCTGGTGCTATTGCCATCCTGTTCGTGATGCCTTGGCTGGATCGCAGCCCGGTGAAATCCATGCGTTATAAAGGTACCTACAGTCGCGTTGCTTTGTTTGCCTTTGTGATCAGTTTTATCATTCTGGGGGTATTGGGTACCAAGATCGCCACCGGGCCGCGTACGGCTCTGGCACAGCTCTGTACCGTGATCTACTTTGTCTATTTCCTGGCTATGCCCTGGTATACCCGCAAAGAGCAGACAGCTACCCCGCCTGATCGAGTGACTGGTCGCTTTATCACCCTGCCGCAAATATTAATGGCATTGGGCCTTTTGATTGTCCTGACAGTAGTTCCCCTGACTGTCGTTGGTGCAGAAGCGGAAGTCGAACTGGAAGAAGTGGAAATGAATCTGGAAGATACCGTTTCACTGCAATCCGGGTTACAGACTTTTATGAATTACTGCATGGGCTGTCATTCACTGGGCTATTCACGTTACCAGCGCGTGGCTGAAGATCTGAATATCCCGGAAGACATCATGATGGAGTCTGTGGTTTTCAATCCGGAAACCAATATCGGCAATCTGATGATCAGCGCCATGCCAGAGACCGCAGAAAACTGGTTTGGTGTGTCACCGCCAGACCTTTCACTGGTTGCTCGTGTGCGCCAGCCGGAATGGTTGTATGGATATCTGACTGGATTCTATTTGGATTCCTCACGTCCTTTTGGTGTCAATAACCGTGTGTTTGCCAATGTCGGCATGCCTAATGTCCTTGCTGAACTGCAGGGTGATCAGGTCTGTGATGATCTGGAACACTGTGAAGAACTGTATCATGTGGATGGCACTGGGGCTCTCAGCGAAGAAGAATTTGAGGAGGTGGTCTATAACCTCGTTAATTTTCTCTATTATGTTGGCGAACCTTCCCGCCTGGATCGTGAGCGAATTGGCGGATTTGTGCTGTTGTTCTTAGCCTTCCTCTTTGTCTTTGTTTACATGCTGAATAGAGAATACTGGAAAGACGTAGAACATTAATAATTGTTTGATTAATATTTGCGAGGCGGATTCAATATGGGAGTAGTCACCAAACGCTCTTCAATGCTCTTCTATTCCGATGGCAGCAGCCAGTATAGCCATCGGGTTAGGATCGTGCTGGCGGAAAAAGGTGTCACGGTTGATATTGTTGATGTCGACAGACATGATCTGCCTGAAGATCTGATAGACCTTAATCCCTATGGCACACTACCTACTCTGGTGGATCGTGATTTAGTCCTGTATGAATCCTCCATCATGATGGAATACCTGGATGAGCGTTTTCCACATCCGCCACTGTTTCCTGTGTATCCAGTGGCGCGTGCTCATAGTCGCCTGTGGATGCACCGCATTGAAAAAGATTGGTGCACGCTGGTCGAAAAAATTCAGCTCGAAGAAGGTAGCGATAAGGAACTGAATGCAGCGCGTAAAGAACTGGTTGAAAGCTTGCTATCAATTGCACCAATCTTTGCTGAAAAGCCTTACTTTATGAGTGAGGAATTTACCATCGTAGATTGTTGTGTGTTGCCTATTCTCTGGCGCTTACCTGAACTGGGTATCAAACTGCCGGAAAACAAGACTAGCAAACCTCTGATAAAATACCGAGAAAGACTCTTTGAAAGGGAGTCTGTGCAGGAATCACTTTCCGAACAGGAAAAGGAAATGGCTAGCTGGTAAAAATTTCTCTCTTATTGGTGCCACGGGTAAAAGCATGATGATGACTTCATACCGTCCCTACATGATAAGAGCCCTGCATGAATGGATGCTGGATAATAACTGTACTCCCTATATCTTGGTTAACGCTTTTATTAAAGGTGTTGAAGTGCCGCAGGATTACGTCAAGGATGGTGAAATTGTCCTGAACATCTCACCGCGAGCCATCAAGATGCTGAATATCAGTAATTCCGGAATCGAATTTGAAGGACGTTTTGGCGGCATTCCAACCAGGGTTTACGTTCCCACTAACGCCGTTCTAGGTATTTATGCAAGGGAGAATGGGCAGGGTATGATGTTTGACGATCATGATCCCATCCCTGAACCTCCATCGCCTGCCACCCAGAGTGAGCCTGATTTTAAGGCTAAAAAGGATAAAAGCATTAAGCCAACTTTGCGTGTCGTCAAGTAGCTATTCTGAGGATATGTTCAGTTATTTGTGTTGATCAGAATAGTGTGGATTCTATTGGTCAATATACTCAAATGCCCGTACAACTTTAGTCACTCCGCGTGTTGCGCTGACTAGTTCGACAGCACGATCCGCTTCATCCTGGGTCAGCAGACCCATGAGATAAACAACACCGTTTTCAGTCACAACCTTAGTGCGCAGTCCCTCAATATCATCATTCACCAGCATCATAGATTTGATTTTGGTGGTTAGCCAGGCGTCGTTGGTTCGTGAAAGAAAGGAGGTGTCGCCAGCGACTTCCAGCTCATTGTAGACAGTTTTAACACGACTGTTACTGGTGCTGGCGATCCGTGTGGCCAGGTTTTTCAATTGCTGAGTTGGTACTTGGCCAACCAGCAGAACCGTCTGGTTAAAACTGATGACGTCGATATTAGAATCGCGTAGGGCCTCATCGGCTGCATTGATATTGACGGCAATCATAGTTTCAATGGCGCCATCATCAAGAACGGATCCGGTACTGCGGCTGCCGCGATTTTCCTCAATACTATCATTGCCGTTCAGGGTGCTGATGATCGAGGAGCATGCGCTCAGGTTCAGCAGGATAAAAATAAAAAATTGTCGTGCTAGCATAAATATTGATCCTGGGCTTTACTCAGCACCAAATAATTGCGTATCTATTAGATCGCATAAACAATGTATCACCAGCAAGTGCACTTCTTGAATGCGGGCAGTGACCTGTGAAGGCACACAAATTTCGACATCACCCTCCATTAAGAGTTCCTTCATTGCTCCGCCGTCGCGGCCATCAAGCATGACTACTTTCATATTGCGCTTATGAGCAATATTGATTGCCTCAATAATATTTGGCGAGTTGCCACTGGTCGAAATGGCCAGCAGTATATCCCCTTCCTTGCCGAGTGCCTGGATCTGTTTTGAAAAAACTTCCTCGTAAGAGTAGTCATTGGCGATAGAAGTAAGAGTCGAGCTGTCAGTAGTCAGAGCGATGGCTGGCAGAGGGGGGCGTTCCCGTTCAAAACGATTTAGTAGTTCTGAAGAAAAATGCTGGGCATCACCGGCTGAGCCGCCATTGCCACAGCTGAGTATTTTTTTTTCGTTAAGCAGCGCTTCAACCATTAGGGAGGCCGCATTAAGAATTGCCGGACTGATGATTTCCATGGCCTGCATTTTGGTTTCGATGCTGGCCGAAAAAAACTGTTTGATTCGCTCCAGATAATCCATATGCATCTCTAAATTAAGAAAATTGATATTTTTAATTAAGATAAAAAGGTTTTTTTTGCAACTTTTCGGTCAATGACATTGAACAGTCATTGTCAATTGTGTCAGACTGTGAGCAGCTAGTACAGTGCTAGCGGTAATCTTCGAGTAAACCCAAAAAGCGCAGCAATAGGAGGCCAAGCAAGACTCATTTAGACAACTAGCCAAGTACACAGAGAGTATAGTTACCTTTTCTCAACTCAAACTTTTTAGTAAATCGGAGTGTGAGCATGGCCAGAAAATCGCACAAACGTTCGATCCAATATTATGATAACCTAGACAGCCCTTACTACACGCAAAAAAGTAACAAACGTAAAGACAAACAAAGGCGCCGCAAAGGGCCAGAAGAACCCAGCAATATAGTAGAGCTTAATAGTCTTCTCAATACAGGCTACAAGCCTACGCAACAAAAACTTCCGCTAGAACCTCGAAACTCTGCACAAAAACGCTATATCAATGCCATCAAAAATAACTGCCTGACCTTTGGTCTAGGGCCTGCTGGTACCGGCAAATCCTATTGTGCGGGGGCTCTGGCTGCTCAGGCTCTGGAATCTGGCCGAATAGAGCGAATAATCTTTACCCGTCCTGCGGTTGAAGCCGGTGAGCAGCTCGGTTTTTTGCCAGGCAAACTGGAAGATAAATTTTCCGTTTACATCGATGCCTTTCGGGACATTCTGAATGAGCGTCTGGGAAAGGGTGTTGTGGAGTATTGCCTTCGTCATGGCAGAATAGTCGGTGCGCCCCTCGCGTTCATGCGGGGCAAAACCTTCAATGCATCGACTTTTGTAATTTTGGACGAGGCTCAAAATGTCACGCCGGCACAGATGAAAATGTTTTTAACGCGGATCGGTGAAGACTGCAAAGTGGTCATAAACGGCGATACGCATCAAAGCGATATACGTGGCCCTAACGGATTAGATGATGCGGTAAACAAGCTGCGAGGTTTACCGGGAGTGTATGTACATATCTTCAGGAAGGAACACTCTGTGCGCAGTGGGCTGGTACGCCATGTGCTGGATCGCTACGAGAGCATACATTGCTAGCCGCTAGCCGAGCCAATCTCAGGGCTGCAAGGAATTTTTAAACTAGCTAGTCTTGGGATCCTTGTCGTTGCTGCTGATACTGATAATGTCAAAGTGGAAATTGCATCGCTCATAAAGTCCCTGTCATAGAAGATAGTAGCGGGAAATTTTTTTACCAGCTTTTGCTACTTGTGCTTGTCAATGGTTTCGAAAGCGTGGCCGAATTTTGGATTTTTTCGATAGCATATCTCCGCAAAGACGATGGTACCTTGAGCACTCAAATTCAGATCGATTTCCCCGAAACGGTAGTGGAAAAATTTTGCTGATTAAGCTGAGAGGCTGGTGGCACACATTCTTCATGGCCAGTTTTCGTGATGAAGGGCTATGCTGCAAAAATTGTTACTGAACCTACG
>JAYQVM010000031.1:0-18660 GCA_038148435.1 Gammaproteobacteria bacterium
CAACACAACTGGATCGGTCGCTCCGAGGGACTGGAATTCAGTTTTGAGGTTAGCGGGCAGGACCCTTTACAGGTCTACACGACTCGTCCTGACACCATCATGGGTCTTACCTATGTTGCCGTTGCCGCCCAGCACCCTCTGGCACTGGCTGCTGCAGCCAACAACCCGCAAATCGCTGCTTATATTGCTGAGCAAGACAATATCAAAGTTGCCGAAGCCGAACTAGCGACCATGGAAAAAACCGGCATGGATACTGGCTTCAAGGCCATTCACCCGATTAGCGGTGAAGAAGTCCCTGTTTGGATTGCTAACTTTGTGCTGATGTCCTACGGTTCGGGTGCCGTCATGTCTGTTCCTGCTCATGACCAGCGTGACTGGGAGTTTGCCAAAGCATATGGGCTACCAATCAAACAGGTTATTCAACCACTAGGCGATATCGAATGTGATATCACTAAGCAGGCCTTTACCGACAAAGGACTCCTGGTTAACTCAGATGAGCTTGACGGCCTAGATTTTGATACAGCTTTCGTTCGACTGGTAGATTACTTCACTGCCAGAGGCACTGGACGCAAAACGGTCAACTTCCGTCTGCGAGACTGGGGTGTCAGTCGCCAGCGATACTGGGGCACACCGATTCCCATGATTAACTGTAATCAGTGTGGCGCCGTCCCGGTAGCCGACATTGATCTGCCCGTTATCCTGCCGACTGATGTCAGTTTTGATGGCAGCGGTTCTCCAATCAAGAAAATGCCAGAGTTTTACCAAACAACGTGCCCCCAATGTCAGGGAAAAGCCCAGCGTGAAACCGATACCTTCGACACCTTCATAGAGTCTTCCTGGTATTACGCGCGTTTTGCCTGCCCCGAAGAAAACACGTCCATGCTTAATGACAAGTCTGATTACTGGTTGCCGGTTGATCAGTATATTGGCGGTATCGAGCATGCGATTCTGCATCTGCTCTATGCCCGCTTTTTTCACAAGCTGATGCGTGATGAGGGCCTGGTCAAATCTGATGAGCCTTTCAAGCGGCTTCTAACCCAGGGCATGGTTCTAAAGGATGGCAGCAAAATGTCCAAGTCACAGGGCAATACGGTTGATCCGGAAGGTTTGATTGAAAAATACGGTGCGGATACCGTGCGTCTGTTTATGATGTTTGCCTCGCCTCCTGACCAGAGCCTAGAATGGTCTGACAGTGGCGTTGAGGGGGCCTACCGTTTTCTTAAACGACTCTGGAAACTGACTGCTGCGCACGAAGCTACATCTGTTAAGCCGAATCAGCAACAGCTGAGTGAGCGGCAAAAAGCTCTGCGGCTAAAAACCCACAGCACCATCAAAAAAGTCAGTGATGATTTCGATAGGCGCCAGATTTTTAATATGGCAATCGCTGCAGTCATGGAGCTTTTCAATACCCTCAGCAAATATGTCGACACTAATAAAAATCCGGATGAGCAGGATACTACCCTTATCCAGGAAGCACTGGAAGCGATCATGCTGATGCTTGCTCCGATTGTTCCGCACTTGACACATGTCCTCTGGCAACATCTTGGCAAAAAGGGCCCGATTATTGATGCGCCTTGGCCGGCTTTTGAAGAATCCGCCCTGGAGCAAAGCAGGATAACCATAGTTGCCCAAGTAAACGGTAAACTGCGGGCAAAACTAGAACTTCCCAGCGACTGCAGCAAAGATGACATGGAAGCAGCTGCACTTGCCGATGAACATGTCCAGAAGCATATCGAGGGCCTGGCGATTCGCAAAATCATTGTGGTTGCCGGTAAACTGGTCAATATAGTTGCCAATTAGACCGAGACTCCTGTATGCACTTCAAGGCCAGCCTCAGCTGTATCTACCCTAAACACTGCCTGAGTATGCTGCTGCTTTCGCTGTTCTTGAGCGCCTGCGGCTTCACGCTGCAAGGCAGCAGCCTCAATGAGCTTTCCACCAAAATTCCCCTGCTCAATCTGCAGTACAGTGCCAGTAATGAGCTTGGACGGATGTTGCGTAACCAGTTGCTGCTCTCAGGTGTCGAACTTAATAACAGCGATACATCTTTGCTGCTTCAACTTGAGGATGAGCAAACGCTTGAACGGGTTGTCAGTGTCAACCGAAATATCCGTGTCGGCGAATACGAGCTCAACATGTTAAGCGCTTTTCAGCTGTTTGAGGACGGTGAAGTCATTCTGGATTCTGGTCGCATCAGCCTGTTTCAGTTCTATGAAGCTGATCCGCTAAATGCTGCAGCTAAAATCAGTGAAGCTGAATTGATAAAATCTGAAATGCGCCAGGAGCTGCTCGCACAGATACTCCGGCAATTGCAGGCCTTCGAGCGCTAGTTTTCATGCTTTTTCCCTAAATTTATTAAGGTTTTACGTCTATTGCCCAAGGCACACAGGCTTGCAATAATCGCTACATCAACCCAATACAAACCTGGAGTAAGCAATGCCAATAACCAAATACAGGCACTTGATATCCTTTTTAATTTTCACTGCACTGAGCATACCGGCGGGGGCTCAATGGCAACTGAATAATGAAGAATCCGCCCTTTATTACGTGACCAGCAAGGCCGCAGCAATCAGTGAGATCAACACTTTTTCGCGTTTGGCCGGAGAAATTGAAACTGATGGCAGGGCCACGCTGGATATTCAGCTCAACAGTGTTGATACCGCCATTGAGATTCGCGACCAGCGTATGCAGGAAATATTATTTGAGGTGTCAAACTATCCACTGGCTAGCGTTAGTATCAATACGGATATGCGTATGCTGGGAAACCTGTCGGTCGGAGAAAGTCGTAATAGTAGTGTGACATACATCCTGAACCTGCATGGCATGAGTCAGACACTCAGCACA
The DNA here is from genome assembly GCA_038148435.1 of Gammaproteobacteria bacterium. Lineage (GTDB taxonomy): Bacteria > Pseudomonadota > Gammaproteobacteria > Pseudomonadales > Pseudohongiellaceae > UBA5109. The sequence goes on from JAYQVM010000031.1 coordinate 2,845, forward strand.
GAGCTGAAAATCGTCAAATTGGCCGGAAATAAAATCCAGATCAGCTCTGTATCACCGATAATCATCAACGCTGGCCAGTTTGCACTTGCGCAGGGTGTTGAAGCGCTCCGTGAAGTAGCTGGCCTGCCCAGTATCAATCCTAATGTGGTAGTGACCTTTTCTCTGGTTTACCAGCAGGCCATGTAGGCAGCGTGCAAATCAAAGCAGAACAGCTTCTTGCACAGCTGGAACGTCAGCCGCTACCGCTGGTATGGATAGCCGGCGATGAAACGCTGCTGGTGCAGGAAACCTGTGATTCACTTCGGTACTATGCCCGGCAGCAGGGTTTTTTGGATCGGGAAGTCTATACCGTTCAGGGCAATTTTGATTGGCAAAGTCTTCTGACCTCGGGCAACAGCCTCTCCCTGTTTGCAGAAAAGAAACTAATAGAGCTGCGTCTGGGCAATGCCAAACTCGATAATGACGGCAAAAAAGCCCTGCATACCTTTCTAGAAAATTCCTCTGAAGACAATCTCTTGCTAATATCCAGCGCTCGCCTGGAAAAATCCAGCACCCAGGCCAAGTGGTTTAAACAGATTGAATCGGTCGCCTATTTTGTACCGCTTTGGCCGATCACAAACCAGCAATTACCCGGCTGGATCGGACAGCGTTTAAAAGGGCATGGACTGAAAGCTGACGAGCAGGCCATTAGGATTCTGTGCCAGCGAACAGAAGGCAACTTGCTCGCCACTGCCCAGGAAATTGATAAGTTAAGCATTCTCTGTGAATCCACTGAACTCGATGCCCAGACAGTGGCCCGTGCAGTGGCAGACAGTTCCCGTTTTAATGTGTTCTCACTGATTGATTGCGCTCTGGAAGGTCAGGCCGGACGTGCACTGACAATACTGCAGCACCTGAAAGCAGAAGGTGAAGATGCCCTGAAAATCCTGAATTTTACCTGCAAGGAGATCCGCTCTCTGTTGCCCATGCTGAAACTGTTACAGACTGGGGCATCTGTCCCCGCTGTCATGCAGCAATACGGGGTCTGGCGTAATCGCATGGGGGCTGTTGGGGCCGCGCTGAATCAGCATGAACCAGCTTCACTTGAACGCATGCTGGAGCAGGCTGCCAAGATTGACCAATCTGTCAAAGGGATTAACGACTTGAATACCTGGGATGAGCTGGCTGAACTTATCCTTGGACTTGCCGGCAAATCTCTTGCCCTGTCTGACTAGTGACAGCTAGTAACGGAAGGTGTAGGTAAATTTTAGCGACAGATCCGAGGTGGTAGAAGAGAAATTATTGTCCTTGTCGCGATCCTGTGCACCATAGTTGAACACCAGGAATGCCTGCTGGCCTGCTTGCGGAATCCAGTTAAGCCGGCTATTGAAGCCAAGGCCTTCTGAAACGTTGTCATATTGCAGGTAATTACTCCAGGACCATCGTGAATTGAAAGCCACATTGGCCGTGATGGAAAGCTGCCGCACCTTGAAATTGCCCTCCGGCAACTTGATGGAGTTCTCACCATAGTTGAGCCCAAATTCGTAGCGAGGACTTGGTCGCCAGGTATTGTTGGCCCGTAACTGGAGGTAGTCACCGTGATAATACTCACCGATGCCCATCATCAGGTTACTGGAAAAACGGCGCTGTCCGGCGGTATTGACCAGCAAGAGCCACTGGTTAAATTCGTATTCGCCACGGGGAATAACCACCGTACGGGAGCCGTCTGAAGCCCGGAAAATAGTAAAGTCATTCAGTAGAACTTCCCGGTTTCTTCTCACCCGGGTGAACAGCCTGTCGTTTTCCTGGTTAAACAGGGCGATACGCACGCCAAGATCCTCGGAGTTGAGTCCACCATTCAGCAATTCGGCACGGTAGCCATCAAAACCCATATACACATTGCGAATATAGCTGCCACTGGCAAGGCGTTTAACATAGCCACCATCCAGCGCATAATCCTGTATGCCGGTTCGACTGACGAAGCCGACTGCTGGATCAAAATTCTTTTCAACGCGGTTATATACAGCACCACCACGCCAACCGGTATTGTTTGGCGTACTCAATGCCAGGCTGTAGGCCATGTCATCACCCTGCTTACCCTGGGTATCACTTTTCTGTACCCAGGTGTTCAACTCCAGAATTTTGTCATTGCCCAACTGTGAATTACGGTACCTGAAATCAGCACCCAGAAGGCTGCTGTCAAGATTGGATTGAGGGTCACCATCCGTCATGATAAGGCCAAAGCGGGACTCTGAGAGGACATTCATCACAGCCCTACCGACAAAAATTTCACTGGCCTCAACACCATTTGCGACATCCTCATCCTGAGAGATCAGTAATGAGCCGACATTTAAATTACCGACCCTGCCGCTCAGTTTGCCCCCTACCTGAAGATCTACCGGAGCACCGGAAGCGCTGAGACCGATTGTTCGTGAGAAAAAAGGTCGGGCATTTTGCGAACTGTCATTGGGAATCGCCGCATTACCGGTACCATCACGATTACCAAAACCATAGGTGCCGATCTGGCCAAACTCAAAAATATCCGAATCCCGCAAAAAGAAGTCGCGTTTTTCCGGAAAAAACAGAGAAAAACGGGTGAGATTTACTTGCCTGTCATCCACTTCGGTTGCCGAAAAGTCCGTGTTGACCGTCAGGGCAGCATTCAGGGAAGGTGTGATCTTGTAGAAAACATCTAGCGTTGGCTCGAAGCTTTCTTCCACACCGACATTCACACCGCTGCCATAGCTTCTCTCCCTTCTCAGGGTCAGACCGGGAACAACATCAAGGCCTCTTCCCTGGCGCATGCCATTCATATTGGTTGCGATACCAGAAGCACCGGGATTGAACTGGCGGTTCTGGGAAAACCAAGTAATTTCTTCATTATTCCTCCGAATGACACGCTGGAAATTGATCCCCCATTCCGTACTACTCGGTTCAAAAGATAGGGTTTGAAAGGGAATACGCATTTCTGTCGTCCAGCCATCCTGGTCCATGCTGCTTTCACCCTGCCAAATGCCTTGCCAATTGGTTTCCATATCCGTGGGACTGTTGTAAATCGCATCCCAGCGAACACCATTGGGGTTCATGGCAAAACGGTAACCGCTGCGTCGATCCAGGAAGGGGTCCAGAATGATATTGAAGACATCATCCGGATTGATATTGGCATTTTGCCTTAATACCGAGGCACTGATCTCATCTGCCTGGGTATCCCACATGCGAGCGCCGATAAATATGGCATTTTCGGTGTAAAAAATTCTGACTTCTGTACGCTGGGAAGGCTCCTCGTATTCAAAGGGATTCATCTGATACAGGTCTGTCACCAGCAAGGCCTGCTCCCAGATAGCTTCATCCATCATGCCATCAATGCGCGGCTCTTCATTCAGCCTGACCATGCTCAAGCTTTTCGAATTCAAGGAAACACCTGCCAGCTCGGCCTGGGCGCTTGCCAGCGCAGACAAGACGAGCAGCAAGTAGCCAAGAGCCGTTCTGTAGATTTTCGAACGCCAGGAAAACAATAGGAATAAATCAGTCATGAAGTTCAAAAAGTGTTACTCCAGTCTTGCCGAAAACTTGTTTTCAGTGTCGGCCTAGAAGCGGAAAGTATAGGTAGCTCGTAAAGATAAATCCGAAGCAGTCGAAATGAAACTATTATCTTTGTCTATATCCTGGGCACCATAATTAAACACTAAGATTGCCTGTTGCCCCGCTTCCGGTATGTATACTAAACGACTATTGAATCCGGCAGCTTCGGATACATTGTCATACTGTAATAAGTTATTCCATGACCAACGAGTATTTAAAGCAAGGTTTGCCTCTAGGTTTATTTGGCGAACCTTGAAGTCGCCAGCAGGTAACTTAATTGAATTTTCATTATGCGTTAGGCCAAACTCCAGCTGATTACTTGGTCGCCAGGTAAAGGCGGATCTGAACTCCAGGTGATCACCGTCATAAAATTCACCGGCCCATACACTCAATTGTGCAGAGAGCTTTCGATGAGTGCCAGTGTTCAAAAAAACTCTTGCCTCATTGAAGGTGTAACTGCCACGTGGTATCACGACCGATCTTGATCCATCCGAAGCCCTGAAAATTGAAAAATCATTCAACAGCACTTCCTTCGCCTGAACCAATCTTGCAAAAAATCTGTCGCGCGTTCGATTGTATAGAGATAAGCGAATACCGACATCCTGAGAGCTTAATTCTCCGCTGGATAAGAGCTCAGCTCGATAACCATCCACTGTCACATTATAAGAAGCAAAATAACTGCTGGGCGGCATCAGGTATGAGTAACCCCCTTCCAATGCGTATTCTGCAACGCCTGTTCGATTTACATAGCCTACAGCCGGATCAAAGTTCTGTTCTACTCTTGTGTAAATAGCCGTACCGCGCAAGCCATTCCTGTTGGGAGAACTCAGGGCGAGACTGTATGCCATATCGTCACCTTGCTTACCTTCCGTATCCGTTTGTTGCACCCAGGCAGTTACCTCTACAGTCTTGTTATTGGACAAGCGAGAATTTCGATAGCGAAAATCTGCACCAAATAGTGAGCTATCCAGATTAGACTGTGGGTCTCCATCCGTCATCATGACGCCTAGCTGTGACTCTGCCAGTACATTCATTACAGCTCTTCCGACAAAAATATCTGTCGCATCAACACCAGTCGCCACATCCTCATCTTGTGAAATGATCAATGAACCGACATTGAAATTGCCAACCCGACCACTGATCTTTCCGCCGACATTAAGGTCGACTGGCGTCCCATTGGCGCTTAATCCAATTCTCCGGGAAAAGAAAGGCCTAGCATTTTGTTGCGCTGCACCGGGTATTGCCGAAAAGCCTGTACCCCAATTGGCAGAAAAAGAGTAGGTCCCAATTTGGCCAAATTCAAAAATGTCCGAATCACGCAGAAAAAAATCACGCTTTTCCGGAAAAAATAATGAAAATCGTGTCAGGTTGACCTGGCGGTTATCCACTTCTGCTGCTGAAAAATCAGTATTAAGCGTTACGGATGCATTCAAGGAAGAGGTAACTTTGTAGAATAAATCTAAGGTTGGCTCAAAACTATTCTCAACACCGGAACCAGGACCTACACCAAAAACCTTGTCGCGACGCAAGGTCAGACCCGGAACAATATCCAGACCTTTACCCTGCTGAATGCCACTGATACCTGTCGCTATCCCGGAGGTTCCTGGATTATTCTGTCGATCACGCGAAAGCCACGAGATTCGCTCATCATTGCGCCTGATAATCCGCTGGAAATTGATGCCCCAATCAGAGTTGAAGGGATCAAACGATAGTGTCTGAAACGGAATGCGCATTTCAGTCGTCCAGCCATCTTCACCAATGGCACTTTGGCCCTGCCAGATACCCAGCCAGTTTGCATCCGTTTCTGTAGGACTGCTGTATATCGCTTCCCACCAGATACCATATGGACTGATAGCAAAACGATAACCACTGCGTCTATTAAGAAAGGGATCGAGTAATAAAATAAAAACATCTTCTTGAGTAACCCCTCCATATTGCCGAAGTGACTGAGCAGTAATCAGTTCCGGATTATCTTCAAACATTTTAGCGCCTACATAGATGGCATCTTCGGTGTAAAAAATTCTTACTTCTGTGCGTTGTGACGGCGTAGCATATTCGATAGGCGTGGTTTGATAAAAATCTGTAATCACTCTCGCCTGTTGCCATACCGCATCATCTAGAAGTCCATCAATTTTAGGTTCTAGGCTGAGTTTGACCATCTCTATGCTCTTCAAAGCATCAGCCGAAGTAGAAATATCTTCCTGTGAGCAGACAGTCGTAGAAATTAACAGCAATACGAGGGCGAATAACGTTTGGGTTATTGGTTTTTCAATCATGGTAAAAAAGTACAGAAGCACTCCACGGTCACTTTTAATGCATACAACTAATTTAAAAGTGCCTGTTTATCGGCATGGTAAGAAGATCTGACCATGGGCCCACTGGCAACGTGCCTGAACCCCATATCTTCACCAAGCCTGGCATATTCATCAAATTCATCGGGATGTACAAAACGCTCCACCGCCAGGTGCTCCCTGCTGGGTTGCAGGTACTGACCGAGGGTCAGCATATCAATATCATGGGCACGCATATCAAGCATGACCTGTATGACTTCTTCTTTGGTCTCACCCAAGCCCAGCATGATACCGGATTTACTCAGTACCTCGGGGGCCATTGCCTTGTATTGTTTCAACAGATTTAAGGACCATTGATAATCTGAGCCGGGGCGGACTTTTTTATACAAACGGGGAATCGTTTCTAGATTGTGATTGAAGACATCTGGGCAGGTGCCGGTAAGGATTCCCAGAGCAACATCCATGCGGCCACGAAAATCGGGCACCAGTACTTCAATTTTTATGCCGGGATTGAGCCGCCGGGTTTCGCTGATACAACGAGCAAAGTGTTCTGCACCTCCGTCACGCAGATCATCACGATCCACTGAGGTCACTACAACATAACTCAGCCCCATCTCGGCAATGGCCTGCGCCAGCTCCACGGGTTCATTTTCCATAGGAGGGTTGGGCCGTCCATGCGCAACATCACAAAAAGGACAGCGTCGTGTACAGATATCCCCGAGAATCATAAAGGTAGCCGTACCGCCGCTGAAACATTCACCCAAATTGGGGCATGAGGCTTCTTCACACACGGAGCTTAGACGATGTTTTCGCAAAGTCTGCTTGATATGCTCAACTTTGGCACTACTCCCCATTCGGACCCGTATCCAGTCCGGTTTTCGGGGCAATTCATCAGTGGATATGACTTTCACGGGAATCCGAGAAACCTTATCGGCACCCCGCAGTTTTTCCCCCTGAACGACTTTTTTAACTTTTTCCATGAATCCGATGCTGTTTTTAGATCTATGATTGGCAATAAATTCGCGATGAATTATAACAGAGTCAGTAAATGATGCAGGAGTTTATCACTGGCCTGTTCATAGAGATTTTGCGGTACATCAGGCAGACAGTCTGCCAGCTGGGTAACCTGCAATCCCTTATATCCACAGGGGTTGATATAGCTGAAAGGTTGCAGATCCAAATCAATGTTTAAACTGAGGCCATGATAGGAACAACCCTGCTTTATGCGCAGCCCCAAGGCGGCAATTTTTTTACCATCAACATATACCCCCGGAGCTCGGGGCTGAGTTTGCGATGTGATGCCATAATCATTTAGCAGTGCAGCAATGCTCTTTTCAATCAGGTCAACCAATTCTCTTACGCCAGTTCTGCGGCGCCTGACATCAATCAGGAGGTAGATTACCAGTTGTCCGGGGCCATGATAGGTAACCTGACCGCCGCGATCGCAATTAATCACGGGAATCCCATGCGCATCCAGTATATGTTCTTTTTTCCCAGCCTGTCCGAGGGTAAATACCGGCTCGTGTTGTAAAACCCACAGCTCATCGGGAGTATTTGCAGTCCGTGAAAAAGTAAAATCCTGCATTTGCTGCCAGACAATTTCATATCCCTGAACACCCAGATAACGAATCTCACAGGGATCACTGTATGCTTGAGAAGAACGAGTTTTAGTCACTGAGGTTTACAAGACCATTGCCACACGACCGGTAGCTTTAAGATCATCAAACAGAGCCTGCAGCTGCTCAACACCTGTGGCATAAATGATGACATTTACCGCTAGGTAATTATTCTGCCGACTGGAACGAAAGCTGATATTTTCATCGCGTAGATCAGGTGCATGCCGGCGGATAACCTCCAGAACCACCTCACTGAAGTCATCACTGTTCTTGCCCATTACCTTGACGGGGTAATCGCAGGGAAACTGGATTTTTATACTATCTTCTTCAATTTGCATTTCTTTATACCCACTGTGCATTCCGTTCGATCTCATCAATAGAGACGTTGCGACAAGCCCTATAGGCCAAACAGGCAATAAAGCAAAAAGGCAACAAGAATCACTTCAATAAATCCGCATTTCAGGGATTTATTGCTAACCAGACAATAGACGCACGCCACTGAAACAGCTTACTAACTGAACAGCCCCATGAAAAATAACGTTAGCCAGTCCATCAAGCGTTTGATCCAACTACCCCTTTCAACATCCTGCAGGGCGATGACATCACCCTGATAGAAAATCGTATCGTCGAGACTGACCGTCACTTGTCCTAGCACATCACCTATATTGATGGGAGCACGGAGACCTTCTTCAACCTGAATATCGGTCTGTAGTTGATCACCGGTGCCATTGGGAATAGTGATATAGACCTGTTCAAGGGCTCCAATATCTACTGAATTAGTTTTTCCGGACCAGACCTGATTGGATACCAGCACTTCATTTCCGGTAAACAGCTCATAGGTTTCATAAAAACGGAAACCGTAGGTAAGTAATTTCTGCGCTTCGACCAAACGCGCATTTTCACTTTCTGTCCCCATCACCACGGCTATCAGACGCATTCCATCACGGGTGGCCGAGGCTACTAGACAATAACCAGCAGCATCCGTATATCCAGTCTTCATGCCATCAACATTGCGATCTCGGAACAGAAGACCATTGCGATTGGGCTGGCGAATCCCGTTATAGGTAAACTCCCTTACCTTGTAGATTTCATAATTTTCAGGAAACTGCTGGATCAGGGCACGCGAAAGAATTGCCAGATCCCGGGCAGACATCATATGCTGATCAGCTGGCAGGCCATGGGCATTCACAAAATAGGAATTCTGCAGACCCAACAGTTCGGCATGCTGGTTCATCATGTCGGCAAAGGCTTCCTCACTGCCGGCAATATGCTCTGCCAGCGCAACACTGGCATCATTACCAGACTGCACAACCATGCCGTAAATTAGATCCTCCAGTCGCACATCGGTGCCTTCCTGGATAAACATTTTAGATCCTTCCATCTGCCAGGCTCTAACACTAATATGCACCTGGTCATCCATTGTGATATTGCCGCTTTCCAGCTCTGAGGCAACGACATAATCGGTCATGATTTTTGTCAAACTGGCTGGCGGTAGAGGAATGTCCGCATTGGATTCCACCAAGATTTCACCGGTTGTGGCATCCATCAGGATATAGGAGCTGGCAGCAACATCAGGAGCCCGTGGAATGATTCGAGCCTGTTGGGCGCCGGCATAACCGGACAGAAACAGTACCAATCCCGTTAGCAATAAAGCAGAGAAAGTTTTTTTCATTTTGAAATTACCCTGAGCATTTTGTAAATATTTTCGCATGAATTTCTTTTAAAAATAGCAGGCAATTCTGGCAATTTTATGTCGAATTATTGACAAACTACTGTCTGACACGAAAAGGTGTACCTAAACCCGCATCAATGATCAGTTGTATCACATCATCCAATGCTATTGTCTCATTTACCGGCCCCAAGCGCACCCGGTGAAGAACTTGACCTGCCCCTTCATTCAGTTCACTCCGAATAATGGCAGGCAGTCTAGTAAGCGCGGCAATGCTGTCTCGGAGGTTTTCAGCACTATCTAGATTACTGAATGCACCAACCTGTAAAAACTCTTCACCCTGATTCGCCTCAATGAGCTGACGCTCAGCTGCAATCGCTTCCTGATCAATCGGGTTTGCTGACTCATCTACCAGTATAGGCGGCGCATTAAGCCAGGGGGTCAAAGATTCCACCCTCACCCGCGCCGTCCCGTTAGCGGCGTAATCGAGACGGGCAGCCGCAGCATAGGACAGGTCAATGATACGACTCTCATGGAAGGGGCCACGGTCATTCACCCTGACCACCACAGTCCTGCCATTGTTGAGATTGGTGACTCGAGCAAAACTGGGAATCGGCAGACTCTTGTGAGCAGCAGAATATTGGAACATATCGTAAATTTCGCCATTGGAGGTCAGGTGTCCATGAAATTTACGACCGTACCAGGAAGCCATGCCGGTTTCCTGATACCCCACTTCTGAATCCATGACGATATAGCTGCGCCCATTAACACTGTAGGGGCTTTTGTTACCTGCGGCAGTTCGAATAATCTCTTTAGGAATAACTTCCGGAACCATTTGAAAATCAATTGGCTCAAGTTCAGGACTATCATTGGCCATTTCATAGCGTCCGGCATTGGCTGTGTTTGTAGGGGGGGGAGAAGAAACGCAAGCTGTAAGAAACACAGCAAAAAGAGACATCAATGCAATGTGAAATCCACTTTGACTCGTCATAGGGTGATAAAAACAGTCCCCTTCTGTTTAATCGGCATAACGAAAAGCTGTTTTGCCGTGGCTATGAATAGACATAAGTATACCGAATCCCAGCATCAAAGTGACTACCGATGTGCCTCCCAGACTGACCAGCGGCAATGGCACCCCAACAACAGGCAATATACCGCTGACCATGCCGATATTGACAAACACATAGACAAAAAAAGTCAGTGAAATGCTGCCTGCCAGCAGACGTGTGAACATGTCTGTCGACACGGCTGCGATATAAAGGCCTCTGCCAATAATCAATAGATACAGTATCAGCAAAAATACAATACCAGCCAAACCAAGCTCTTCACCCAGTACAGCCACGATAAAATCAGTCTGGCCCTCCGGTAAAAAATCGAGCCGCGACTGAACACCATTCAGCCAGCCTTTGCCATAGAGGCCACCAGACCCAATGGCAGTCTTTGACTGAATGATATTCCAACCCGCTCCCAGCGGATCATTCTCCGGATTTAAAAATGTAAGAATCCGCAGTTTTTGATAATCCTGCAAATAGAAAATCCAAAGAGCGGGAATTGACAGTATCCCCGCACCGAGTGCTGAAAAAACCAGCTTCCAGCTTATTCCTGACAGGAGCAAGACGAAAATACCTGAAACAGCAATCAGTAACGCCGTTCCCAGATCAGGCTCGATGGCAATCAATGCTGCCGGCAGCATAAGAATGACAAGCGCCCAGCCGATATGCTTGAAGCGTGGAGGTATGGCGCGGCGCGAGAAATAGGCTGCCAGTGTCAAGGGCAAGACAACTTTCATGATTTCCGATGGTTGAAAGCGTGGTAAGCCCGGAAAATCCAGCCAGCGTTGAGCACCCTTGGATGAAGAACCTAGAAACAGCACCAGCAGCAGCAACACCAGACTGAAAAGATACATCAGTGGCGCCCAGCGCCGCATTACCCTGACGTCAATCTGGGCGACCACAAACATCACGATAAAGCCAATGCCCATAAAAATGGCCTGACGCTTTAGTTCCGCCTGATTACTATCGGTTGCACTATAGAGCACCATAAAACCGAAACCGATCAGGACAAACAATGCAAAAAGAAGGGGCGGGTCTAGATTGAGTCTCTCCCAAATACTCCGACGCTTTTCAAGGACAAAGCCACCACCAAGCTTTCTAACATAGGCCGAAGAACTCATAAGGGGGTTCTACCTGTTTCCGACAGCTCATGGGTAGCACTCAACTGCTTGCTCTCCACTTCGCTGATAAACTCTGGTTTTACTTGACCAAATTCATCTAGTAAATAAGCATCCAATATCTCCTTGGCAATGGGCCCCGCCACCGCGCTACCCCCTTCACCGTGTTCAACAAAGACAGCCAGGGCTATTTGCGGGTTTTCCACCGGAGCGAACGCAATAAACAGGGCATGATCACGAAAACGTTCTTCGATTTCAGCGTTATTATCAAAATCATCTGCTATACCCACAACCTGTGCGGTGCCAGATTTGCCTGCCATGTGATAGGGCATGTTGCTTTCACGAGCGATATAGTAGTAAGCGCTGCCTGTGTCTCTGAACCCACCGATACCCTTATGGACAACATCCTGCATGGCTTGGTGTATGAAATTCCAGTCGTCCGGATTCCGCAGACTCACATCCGGGATTTCACTAGCATGCTCAATGACTTCCCCATCCAGGCCAAGTTGCTTAAGCATGACAGGTTGATGCCATTCTCCCTTATTGGCCATCACAAGGGTTGCAGTGGCCAACTGCAATGGCGTGGCTTCCGAGTATCCCTGACCAATGGCTGAATTTAGCGTTTCACCCGGGTACCAGGGTTGTCCAATGGTTTCCATTTTCCAGTCGCGTGAGGGCAGTATCCCTGCACTGGCCTGCGGAATATCGATAGCAGTGTTTTGCCCGAATCCGAAACGCCCCATAAACTGCGACATACGATCGATGCCCAGATCAACGGCAAGATCCCAGAAATAAATATCACAGGATTGGTAGATTGCTTTAGCCAGGTTGACCTGGTCATGGCCGGATTCTGTCTGCCACCAGGTCCAGTCGTGATAGGTATGGCTATCACCCGGAAGATTGAAATAACCCGGATCGGACACCTGATAGTCCGGCGTACGAATGGAATAATCCAGCCCAGCCAATCCAACAAAAGGTTTAACTGTTGAGCCAGGGGAATATTTGGCAAGTGCGCGATTGAACAATGGAGTCTGTATGGGTTGATTGAGCATTTCGTAATCGCGCTGGCTAATACCGTTGACAAACAGGTTTGGATCAAAGGAAGGTTTACTGACCATAGCCAATACTCCACCGGTATTCACATCCAGAGCAACGATCCCACCCCGAAAATCACCCAATGCTTCCCAAGCAGTCAGTTGGAGCCGACTGTCCAGATGCAGCACCAGATCCTCACCGGGAACCGGATCACTGCGATCCAGGACTTTCATGATCTGGCCACGTGCATTCTTCTCGACTGTTTCATAACCGACCTGCCCGTGCAGTATGGACTCATAAAATCTTTCAACGCCGATTTTGCCGACCTGATGGGTGCCTTCATAGTTTTCGGCATTGACTGTCCGCAGTTCCTGTTCGGTAATACTACTTAAGTAACCGACCGCATGCGCAATTGGCGCCCCCAGAGGATAGTTTCTGACCAGCTGGGCTTCCACCTGAAATCCAGGCAGGCGAAACTGGTTTACGGCCAGCCTAGCTATTTCTTCCTCACTCAGATCGTAGGCTAGTGGCACCGAAGAAAAAGGCACATTGCGACGGCGCTGACGCTGCTGGTATTTTTCAATTTCCTCATTAGGTAATGGGATAAGAGTCTGGATAAAGTCCAGGCTGGCGTTCATGTCAGGAACGTTTTCACGCACCACAGTGAGGTTATAACTTGGTTTGTTATCTGCCAGTAATACACCGTTTCGATCATAGATCCGCCCCCGGGTGGGCACAATGGCCTGTAAGTAGATCCTGTTGTTATCGGAGATGGTCGAGAAATACTGATGTTGGAAGACCTGCAGATAGACAAGGCGCAGAACCAGTATGGCAATCAACAAAAGTGTGATGACCGCGCCGATAAACAACCGGGACAGAAAAATCCGTCTTTCAAGGCTATGGTCTTTGAGAGTGATATCATCAAGCATTTGGGATAGCACCAGAGCCGTTAAACAGTAAGCGGTTATGCATCAGTAGAACCACCCACAAGAATATACGTCCTAGGGCTTAATGTCCAAAATTAGAACTTAAAATTAAGGAAAAATTCTATTCAAGAAGGGAACTTAGCAGCAGAACCCAAAAATTTTATAAAATAGGGGCCCAAACAGAACTATTCATTGGCAATCGCCATGGTTTCTTCATTATCGGCATCCCAGCCGCCTCCCAGAGCCTGATAAAAGCCAACCATAGCATTAAGACGCTGAATCTTGTTGTTCAGGTAATTGGTACGCTGAGCGAATAGAGTATTTTGTGCCGTCAAAACCGTCTGAAAATCGGCAACACCCTCACGATACCTCACTTCAGCCAGGCGGAACGACTCTTCAGCCTGAGCCAGCTGCTGCTCAGCAACAAACTCCTGTTCCTGAAGTAATTGGATATTACTCAAGAGTACTTCGATTTCATTAAAGGCCCCGATAGCTGCAAGGGTGAAACTATTTAGACTATTTTCCATGCTGATTTCTGCCCGCCGTACATTGCGTGAACGAGCACCGTTATCCAGCAAAATCTGGCTGATGCTTGCTGTTAGGTTAAGCAGGTCATCGGGAGAGCTCAATAAGTCACTGACCGAAACATCAGAGGCGCCGATGTCTCCCGTCAGAGAAAGCTTGGGGAAAAAACTCAATCGCGAAAGTTCGACATTCGCGACACTGGAGCGAAGATTGGCTTCAGCCTGAACAAGGTCTGGTCTTCTGCGCAGGAGTTCTGCGGGGATGCCGGGTCGCAGTTGAGGGACATTCAGCAACTCGAGCGTCTGTCCATCGACAGTAAACTCCTGCACGGATCGACCCAATAGCAGAGCAAGTGAGGATAGTGCTGATAACTCACTTTGCTGGAGGCTCTGGATATTGGTGCGTTGCTGCTGAATGGCGATTTGTTGCTGCAGCGCATCTATAGGGACTGCTACGCCGGCATCGACTCGAGCCTGAGTGATATTACCTATAGTTTCGGCGTTCTGCAGGTTCTGTCTGGCAAACTCAATCTGGTCTCGAATAAATAGCACCTGAAAATAGGTAGACGCTGTTGTCCCAAGGGTATTCAAAGCCGTATCAGCAACAAAGGCACGGTTTGAGTCATAGATAGCCAACGCCTGTTCATAACTGGCCGGTTTACTCAGTATGTTGTTATAGGTGAATCCCGCAGCAAGCATCAATGGCTGGTTGGGGCTATTTTCCAGCTCTGAGTTGGCCAGACTATCGCTGTATATGCCGGCAGTACTAACCGTCAACGTGGGCGTGGGCAGAAGGTCAAATCCAGCCTCCCGCAGCGCTAGCTGCGCCGACTCCAGGTTGCGACGATTATTCTGTAAATCAAGGTTATTCGTTCTCACCTCGGCGATGATGCTACTCAATTCCTCTGTCTCAAAACTGTTCCACCATTGAAGTTCGGGCCATAAGGCTGCCTGAGTTTCCTGAGAACCCTGCCATGCCACGGGAATTGCCGAATCGGGCAACTCTGGAACATCGACTGTGACACAGGAGGATAGCAAAGCTACCCCAACGGAAGTTAATGCTTTGAGTATTGAAGAAGGCTTGTTGAATAGGTCACTCATTGGCCAATGCCACCACCGGGTCAAGTTTGGAGGCTTTACGTGCGGGCGCAAAACCAAAGATCAGCCCGGTTGTAACCGAACAAGTAAAGGCCAGCAGCATAGGTGTGCTGGAGAAGTAGATAGATACCTCAAAACGTTCCAGAATGAGTCCAATGCCTACACCCATAGCAATCCCGAGTAATCCTCCAAAACAAGAAACCACAATAGCTTCAGATAAAAACTGCGAAAGAATATCTCCCTGACGAGCGCCGGTTGCCATGCGCACACCGATTTCACGTGTACGTTCAGTGACTGATACCAGCATAATATTCATAACACCAATACCTCCCACCAATAATGAAATGGCCGCGACTGAACCGAGCAGCAGGGTAAAAGTTTCCCGCGACTCGGATGCAGATTCCAGCATAGAGGTATTTTGGTCCACCCTAGCATCCTGGGTACCATGAAGGGCGGTAATGTACTCCAAGACATTTTCCTGGGTCTGATCGATTAGATCGACATCATCCACCAGCACTCGGATTTCATCCGCTTCATCCTGCCCGAAAACTCTCACTGCTCCCGTACGGAACGGAATGTAAACTGCATCATCGGGGTTATTAAAGCCCTGTGCTCCCTTTGAGGTCATGACACCGATTACCTGGAATGGCACATTGCGGATCAGGATGTATTCACCCATGGGATTCTGTCCGTCGGGGAAAATGTCCGCGACGACCTCTGCTCCAAGCACGGCAACTGCAGTGAGGTTTTCACTGTCTTCATTGGTAAAGAAAACGCCCTGTGCCATGGCCCAGGATTCAACTTCCGGCATAGCCTGCGTTGTCGCAACGATAGAGGTATCCGTGTCATTACGACCAAAACGCACCGTGGTATTTCGGCTTTGCATCTGTGGAATGGCTGCCTGAATGTTCGGGATATTCTGCAGG
>JAYQVM010000032.1:0-18615 GCA_038148435.1 Gammaproteobacteria bacterium
AGTCTAATATGCGCCTCAATTACCCACATAACATCAGAAGCAAAAATTTAAGCTAATACTTTCTAGATGCTTAAAAGGCTAAAAAATTTTTTTACGAAAACCGGCAGGCGAAAAACAGATATTAGAGGCTTCCCTTGGTTGAAGGTATGCTCCCCTGCATACGCGGATCTGCTTCAATTGCCATGCGTACGGCACGACCAAATGCTTTGAAGACTGTTTCTATCTGATGATGAGCATTGCTTCCCTTGAGATTATCAATGTGCAGGGTCACCTTGGCATGATTGACAAAACCTTGAAAAAACTCAAAAAACAAATCGACATCAAAATCACCGACCCTGCCACGGGAAAATGGTATCTGATAATCGAGCCCAGGTCGGCCTGAAAAATCAATAACAACTCGGGACAGCGCTTCATCAAGTGGCACATAGGCATGCCCGTAGCGTCTTATTCCGGTTTTATAAAGCGCCTTATCAAAAGCTTGCCCCAGAGTAATCCCCAGGTCTTCAACCGTATGGTGAGCATCAATTTCAAGGTCCCCTTTTGCAGAGATCTCAAGATCAATCATGCCATGCCGTGCCACCTGCTCAAGCATGTGCTCAAGAAACGGCAGCCCGGTGCTTACATTGAATTTGCCGGAACCATCCAGGTTGAGCGTAATGGCAATCTGTGTCT
Source organism: Gammaproteobacteria bacterium (assembly GCA_038148435.1). GTDB lineage: Bacteria > Pseudomonadota > Gammaproteobacteria > Pseudomonadales > Pseudohongiellaceae > UBA5109. Next base: position 673 of record JAYQVM010000032.1, read on the forward strand.
CTTTAGTTTGACGTTCAACGGTCGCGGTTCTTGACTCAGCCATGGTGTACAAAATTCCTGGTAAGGCGAAAAAGCAATTATACTGCCATTCACACTTTAAAGTGAAAAAATGCGCCCGCTTCATTACACTTGCGCCTAATGCTGCAAAAGACCACTAGCCCAGACTTTTCTTTTTCATCCGCTATTCTGAAATGGTTCAGGATACATGGACGCAAGCACCTGCCCTGGCAAAAAAAACCTACACCGTACCGGGTTTGGGTCTCGGAAATCATGTTACAGCAAACTCAGGTTGCAACGGTCATTCCCTATTACCAGAAGTTCATGCAGCGTTTTCCTAGTCTTAGCGCACTGGCTTCAGCAGATGAAGATCAGGTGCTACACTGCTGGACAGGGCTGGGCTACTATGCCCGTGCGCGATATCTGCACAAGACGGCTGCAATCATTCAGCGAGACTATGCCGGGCAATTTCCACAAAGTATCGACTTGCTACAGAAACTACCAGGCATTGGTCTGTCGACGGCCGGAGCGATATTGGCGCTGGCTCTCAATCAACGCGCCGTGATTCTGGACGGCAATGTCAAACGCGTATTAAGCCGTTATCACTGCGTGGAAGGGCTGCCCCAACAAAGCCAAACTATAAAAAAACTCTGGCAGCTCGCTGAAGAGCACACCCCAGCACAGGACTGTCGCGATTACACCCAGGCCATCATGGATCTTGGAGCGACAGTCTGTAGCCGCACTAAACCGGATTGCACCTCTTGTCCCCTGCAAAGTACTTGCCTAGCCTGGCTCAGCGGGCGCTGTGAAGACTTCCCGCAACGCAAAATAGCAAAACGGCTACCGCAAAAATTTATTCATATGCTGATCTTGCTATCGCCCAACAAACAACAAGTCTTACTAAAAAAACGGCCGGTGCAGGGTATATGGGGCGGCCTCTGGAGTTTTCCAGAACATACAGATACTGAGCAGCTACAAGACTGGCTAAATCAGTTCGACTGCAAGACCGAAAGCAACCAGCTGAGAAATTTTCGTCATACTTTTAGTCATTTCCATCTTGATATCCAGCCTCATTTGCGCACCCTTCTCAGACAGCCATCTTTTGTAATGGAGAAGCCCGATTGGCACTGGTATGATTTAAAAAACCCCTCAGAACTGGGCCTGGCCGCTCCGGTACTAAATCTATTGAGACAACTGGAAGAAGCAATATGATTAGGAAAGTAATATGTCGAAAATACCAGCAGGAGCTTGAAGGCCTACTGACTCCACCCTATCCCGGCCCCAAAGGAAAGGATATCTACGAGAACATCTCTAAGCAGGCTTGGGAAGAGTGGCAGCAATTGCAGACCAGGCTGATCAATGAAAAGGGGCTGAGCATGATCAATGCCGATGACCGCTCCTACCTCTTACAAGAGATGGAAAAGTTTCTCACCAATGAAGCACATGATGAAGCTGAAGGCTATATTCCGCCTGCATAATTAGCGGCTTTAATCCAATCTTGACTAGGCCACCCCTCAACAGGTTTAATACGCGGCTTACGGATAAACCCACGCTTCTAGAAGTGGCTTTTGACGCCCAGGTAGCTCAGTCGGTAGAGCAGAGGATTGAAAATCCTCGTGTCGGTGGTTCGATTCCGCCCCTGGGCACCAACCCTAAAACCTAGATAGTCCAACCCAGTCCTTTTTATCCCAGAGATTAGTCAACGTATCTTGTTTCATTAGGCCCAACATACTCCGTCGTGACAGGACCAAACCCTCTGATTTCGACAACAACCGGTCCTCCACGAGAACCATCGTAATGCACGGCACCCGCTGGATGAATCATAAATCCGCCCGGCGTAATTGCCGTAGTTTTGTCCATGTCGTGGCTGGCATCCGTCCCCGCATACCAGGTACCTTCAATAACCGTCACAAAGCGGTCCATGCTGTGAAAGTGTGGCTCACTCGAGCCTCCCGGCCAGAAGCGGACACGCATAATGTATAAGCCTTCCTGATTTGGATCGCCATAAAGGACCCGACGCTGAACCCCTTCCAGACTCTCATCCCATTCAATATCATCTAGCTGGATAATGACAAAATCATCATTCATCTGGGCAACTGACCCCGAGAGCCCAATAAGCGATAGTAAAGTTATGCACAGTAGACTATAGATTTTTTTAAGCATCTCATTTCTCCGGACTTCGCGTCTTTTACGATAGGGTTTAGGTCTAATTTATAATGATTTAAGACAAAATACTACAACCAACACACAAGCATGCCGGCAGAAAGAAAACGAATTAGATGGGTTCTATGTTGTTCTATTAACCGGTCAAAACAGTGACAGCTTCGTTAATCATTTGCTCACAAATCATGTCGTACAGTGAACCGACCAGTTGCACATCCTTGTCTACCATAGCTCTTAGGGTATCCATCTCCTTGGTGATGGCATCTTTTACCACTCCTGCAATCGCCTCACTGGCAATATCCTCTGAAGCAAAGGCAGTTGCCAGCATGGTCGATATTTCTCCAGCTTCCTGATAAGCCGCAATGGTGTCATTCACACCAGGAGCCTGCGGCATCATTCGTAACTCATCGGCCATGACGCTGTAAAAGCCAGCGCAGATTGCATAAGCGGTGTAGGTCTTGTCCTCGGCAGGGAGGCTCTCCTCTTCAGGCGCTGGGTTATCCTGTGCGAAGCACAGAGAACAAAGGGTAAAGACAAGCCCTATGGTGAATATTTGTCTGATCGTTTTGATAAGCATGGCTTAATACTCTACTTTAATCGGAGCAAAGACAATCCGTTTTTCAATTAGCGCCGGAAAAATCCAGATTATTGGGAGTCAGCGTAATCATCGGGTAATCTTCATGGATCATAAAAAGCAGCTGGCTGATCTGGCCGGCACTGTTGACCCTGATCTGGTTTTCATATGCTTCACCATGGGAGTCTTCACAGTTTTGAACTCTAACCGTATTGGTGCCGACCTGTGAAGATACAAAATTACTGCAGGCGTGAGAAAAGAGGACTTGTTGATCTTCGATGGAATAATCCAGAGTGCTGGAGGATTTATTGATTTGCATATTCAGTTCCTCGGGCAGCAGACCAAAGGCATTGATGATCTGCCAGCTGTCAAAGTTATCAAAAGTAATAACTATGGCGCCCTCCTCATTGACGAAATTTGCTAATTTTCCATCATTAGAAATTATAGGAATCATGTTATAAGACTCGCCAGCCCATAATAGAGTCCAAGCCAGTTCTTCAACTGGCACCCCATTAGGGCCATTAATTGCCAACCTAAGCAGGTCAAACTGTGTAGAACGAAATGACACGGCGCAGCCTTGAAGCTCTATGCAGGCAACAAGCAATAACAGTATCTTCTTCATCAGCTTCATAGACTTGGGATCATACGAGATCGGTTATTGTAAAGAGCATCATAGCGCGCCGGCCTCAGGTCATACCATAATTGAGAGCCCAAATTATTAATTCTCTGCCCCCCGTCACGCTGTATCGAACGTAGCGCTTGAGAATATGAGCCACGAGTGTTACCAGGAAGAACCTGATCGAGGGGTATTCTGAAATATAGACCTTTATCAAAACTTCCCTCACCGAAATTCTCTGCACTAACATTTGTGAATGTGGACCAGGCTCCGACCATCCAGCCGTTATCAAAAGTTCTCCTTACTTCAATGGTTCCACCATGGTCTTTAGCCAGATATCGACCAACATGAACAGCTACATCATAGTTATACCAGGGAGTTGCCCAGTAGGCACTAAGATGACCAGTTATAACCGAGTAATCCAGTAAATCAAGATCCTTATCGAAGTCACGCTGCTTCACCCAGTTGATGTTCGCGCCGAATGCCAGGCGTGACTGAAATGGGCTGTAAAGAAACTCAGTACCAACTCCGGCGTACATTTCTTCCAAAATTCCTGCATAGGAGTGGAAATAAAAGTCCCGACCAAGATTGCCTTTTTTCTGAATAAAAAGGCTGTCTAGTCCTGTAGCGCCCTCCTGTAAGTAACGAGCAATCTCAGTTCGTACATGTGGTAAGTCTGAATTTGGACCTCGGGTAATGGTGTCGAACTCATTATCAATGTTCCAGTTATAGGTTCCTACTACCGAATAATAGTTACCCAGATCCATAGCGCCCGATGTTTTTAATAATAGCTGAACCCTAGCCGGGTCATCCGGGTCAAACCAGGACATTCGCAAAGCCATATCGACACCTAGAGATACGCTGGGCGTTCGAAAAATGGTGCGAGTTGTCGTATTGAAAAGTGGTTGACCAGGCTGAATTAAAACCAAGTCTTCCTGGGAAAGCCATGGACGCTCCTGAGCACCAAACTGCCGCTGATAACGGATGGCATGAGTTCTAATACCGCCATCATTAATGATGACCTCTATAGTCTCCACCTGCAGTGGTAGATGGATTTCTGAGAGTGTCAGAAATCGGCTCAAGGCATCGGCCATCAGGTTATATTGCATGTTACTAATTTCGAGGCTAATACTCCGTCTATCCTCGCTCATATTAGCGGCACGCAAAAGTATCCCGTTTGCTACAGCATCATCGAGTAGGCGGGAATACCAGAAGTTACGATCATCTTGAGCTGACTCTTGCAGGACATTGGAGTCCACTGGAATAACAAGATTTTGATTTCGTCTTGGTAATGTTGTTTTGGTATCAGTTGCTACCGAGAAAAAAAATCCGGTCTGGTTACCCTGCTGGCGGTTAATCCCCAGCTTGAATCCATCGAAGGGCTCCCATTCAACACCATAGCTGATTGGCGATGCATCAGTGATAGTCCCAAGCCTCTTCTCCCGAGAATAGGCATCCGAGTTATATTCAACTACAAAGCGGGTATTCAATTGACTTAACTCATAGGCAAAACCCCCAAATAAGCCAACATCAGGCCCGCTGAAAAAATTACTAAAGTTGACCTTGCCGCCTCGTCCTACCTCAGCATCTCGTCTTTGAAAGCCGTCAGCTAGATCGGTTAAGGGGTTGCTAAAAGTAGAGCGTTCTGCAAGGCGCCCCCAACCGGCGCCGATGCTAAGATCCAGATTGCCAAAAGACTTGCTGGCCACCAGGTATTCACTTCCCCAAGCTCCAGTTCCTAGCATATCCTTTATACCCAGGGCTAACTGGGGGAAGAGCCTGTTCTCTTCTATCAAGCGGAGTTTGATCTCGTAACTACGATCATATAAGTCATCCGTAGAACCTTGCACATCATCAGGGTTAAAAATGGTATAGCGAAAGGTGGTCTCCAGCCAGGGGACGGCCTGATAGTTAAGCGAGTAGATATCGGCCAGCGTTTGCCGGCTCATTAGGACCTTGAATTCCCCATCGTTCATCATCCGGGCGCTGGGGGTGTCAATCAAACCGGTCGTTCCAAAATCTGCAGCCTGAATAGTTACAGGTAACAACCCAAAAATAATTGAGGGAAAAAACTTGGGCTTATTCTGCATGAAAGTGTTCAGTATTTAGAATTTTATTTTAAGTAAAAAAACAGAAAAGCTATGTAGACATGATTATTTTAAAGTATAAAAAAGGCGGCAAAGCCGCCTTTTAATACTTAGACTTACCAAATTAATTGGTAGTCGTGGAAGCCGCAGCAGCAGCAGCAGGTGGATTGGTAGTCGTGGCAGCCGCAGCAGCAGGTGGAGCTGGAACTGCAATAAGATCTCCAGCTACATAGTTAGTTCTGTCACCTGTGCTGTTCGATGATGCAGTAGCTGCAATAGCAACTAGTGCTAATGCACCGACTACAATTGTAGCTGTGCTAGCACCAGCAATACCACCTGCGGCAGCCTGAGCATTAGCATTCATGCTGGGCAGCGCGGACATTGTCATGGCAAGCAAAGCTACGGCTAATTTTTTGCTTATAATTTTCATTTTTGTATCCTCATAATACGTATTATTACTTTCATGCTAATTAAATTTGTTTTACAAACCAATCAGCAAAAGCAGAATTAAGTTCTAGACCTCAAACCTACTTTTGTCTATCTTCGCAACTTTTTATGTTAATGTCTATAAATATATTAAATAAAGCTTAAGCATATTTTGCTTTCTTATTGATTTTAATTAATTTACTGAAAGATTCAGAGAGATTAGCCTCATAGAAAACTATGCTTTCACTGTCCAAGCCCATTTATAATAGCTAACATATTATTTTTATTGAAAAAAATGCTTTGTATACGTATCTTGAGCTGATGCCCGTTCTCCCAATTCAGGAAAATCACGCAAGCACTCAACTTAAACGCATAAGTATTGCTGGAATCTGCTTACTCCTTGTTTTTTCAGTTTTTTTTCTGAAATTCTGGCCCCTGCTGCAGGTTTGCGCGCTTGCCGCGCAAAGTTGCCTTGTCTGGCTGATTTGCTGTTTTCGGACAAAAAGCCTGTTGACCTTAAACCGTGCTGCTCCAGATTCAGCCCTGCATCCAGATCTAGGATGGGCGAACTGCCTTAGCCTTAGCAGAGCCTGGCTTATTGCTTTTACTGCCGGTTTTATTTTTCAGCCAGAAATGAACTCAATAATTCTTCTATTTCCTGCACTGGCTTATTTTCTGGCAGCACTTATTGATCGTATAGATGGCTACGTGGCACGTATTAGTGGCCAACAAAGCTTGCTTGGCGAAAAGCTGGATACCGAGTTTGATGCCTTGGGTTTAATGGTTGCTCCTCTGCTGGCAGTCTGGATTGGCCAGATTCACTGGAGCTATTTATCGGTGAGCCTGGCCTACTACTTATTCCAGGCTGGGCTTATCTGGCGCAGGCGACACAACCTGCCAGTTCATCCTCTCGCTAAAAACCCTGAACGACGGGCTCTTGCTGGTTTTCAAATGGGCTTTCTCGCTGTGGTCATTTGGCCAATTCTGGTACCACCGGCAACTGTTATTGCAGGGATTGCCTTTATGCTTCCCTTATTGATCGGTTTTTGTATCGACTGGCTAAGTTGCAGCGGCCGTATCCAACGTGAGGCCCCCTGGGTGCAACTTTATTTTGCCCAGAGCACTATCCTGATACAGGCTTACCTCCTGCCAATTTTTCGAGTTACATTGTGCATCTTATTTGTCATGTCGCTTCATCAAAAATCAATATTTCCGGCAAACTCTCAAGTTGAGCTGTTTTTAGTAGTTTTCATGAGCATGTGCTGCTTGATGATTTTTCTGGGAGTACTCGGTCGTATAAGTGCGCTAGTTTTTTGTTGCCTCTTTGCTTTCTGGCTAATGGACTACGCCATGACTCTTAGCGATATACTCGTATTGATGATAGTAGTCTGGTTGATGCAATTGGGTACCGGAAACTACAGCTTTTTCTTGTGGGATGATCACTGGGTAAAACGTTATGACGGTAGCTAAGCAGCGCCATCTAGTGACCCTGCTCTCAATCATCATCTTGATCTTCTTACTGTTTTACATCATCCACTTTCAGTCCAAAAATATCAGTATTCGATATCCTCAATGCAAGCGAGCCTGCTTCAAGTTGCGAGGCCCTTGTGTCATACCAAGTAGGCAGCTCATTCATTCCTTGCAGGGCTTTCTTTATGGTATCCAGAATATTTCTGACAAATACGCTATCCGATGAATTAAGTTTCCAGTCGGAATCTGCTTCAGCCACAACCTGATATCCCGTAGCAGCTAACCAGGAGCCTAGTCTGATACCGGTTAGACTTGCCCGCCATTTCAGGTCATCAAATCTGGCATCCATATCCCGGTTATAGGCCTGCATCAGGGAATCATCGGCATGATGCCCTGGTTCAAACTGCGTCGTCCCGGAATAATTGAGACTGAAATAAAAGGCACCTTCAGGTTTTAGTAGACTTAATAACTTCGGCAACAAAACCGGGACGGGCAATAAATCAACCACCGCATGAGCAAGCAGTAAATCCAGACTACTATCCTCAATTATAGTGCCTACATTCTCCGCAGGGATGCTCAGCCAATCTAGCTCCAAATATTTGTCGCCTTCATTTAATTGCCAGACGCCGTTAGCAATCTCAGTAAAACCAATTCCCTTATCATTAGCCCAACGTTCAAGCTGCTCTTTGGCGGCCACTTTAAATGCTTGTTCTGGCTCAAGTGCCGTATAGCTGGCACGAAACGGAAATATGCTTTCCAGTAAACGGCCAATCATGGTGCCCGTGCCTGCGCCGATTTCCAGTATGCGTAATTTTTGATGCTGCAAACTTTTTTGTGTAATCCAGTCGGTGAGGGTCTGCCATACGAGAGGGTTAAGGCTTCTATCATCGATTGCTTTTTTAAGCTGCAGGTATTCTACATAGTCAAAGGTCTCGTCTATCATTCTGTTATCTATCAGCCTGAAAGTTTTTTAAAAAATCATGAATGTTTTCACAGCTTTGATGCCACTGGGGATGCGCCTCATAGCGTTCTCTAGCTCTTTTGGCTAATTCAGCCAGATACCCATGGTCCTGTAGCAGTTTGTCGAGAATCTCAGCCAACGCAATGGAATCTTCCGCAGGCACCAGGAAACCATTTTTTTTGTGCTCAATAATTTCTCGACCACCGCCCATGGTGGTAGCAATCGCGGGCAGGCCAAACTGCATAGCTTCAAGGTACACGATACCATATGCTTCATTTTTAGATGGCAAGACAAAGACATCGTGTTGCTGATACATAGTTCTTAGGCTTTCTCCTGTCAGCACGCCCATAAAAGTAACTTTATTAAAAATCCCCTGTTTTTTAGCAAACTCTTTTTGCTGATTGACATAGGCTCTTTCTACATCCTCACGACCCACAACGGTTAAACTGATTGGCTTTTCTTTCAACAGAGTTAGTGACCGGAGGAGTACATGTAAGCCTTTTTGCTTGCTAAGGTTTCCGACAAATAATATTTTTAGCTGCCCTGAGTTATATTTTTTCTCATCCACAATGTCACTACTGAAATTATCGCCACAGGGCAACGCTACAAGATGTGGCGGCAGGGTTTTATTGCTTAATTGTTTTGCCTGTTCAAGTGTGCTCTGACTATTGAGAATCAGTCCATCAAGAGTCATTAAATAACGCTTTTCAACAAAGGCTCTTAGGGCTTGTGTTAGCAACATACCTGGAATAAATGCACTGAATAAATGCACCAGTGCAATGATAGGTATTTTTTGTTTACGTCTAAGCTCGATGTTCAGCCGCAGGCAGGCAGGGTGGGCGAGCTCATCCTGAATGATAAGATCATAGCTATGATTAAGCAGTTTTTGCGGATCTGCATTTCGCATCAACGCCTTAAGATAAGCTGGTATACCAAGACTGATAATATCGACATCTTCGCCTTGATTTCTAAGATAATCTATCAATCTTCGGTCATATAAATACCCGCCGCTCAGGGTATCAATTTCACCATAAATGATAAAAGCTATACGCATCTATCAATAATCATGCTGATAAGATGCCCAGCAAAAATCGTTTTCCCATAGTTTAATAATCAAGCTTCCTCTACTTGGCGGAGTGATCATGCTTATCACTTTTTCCCAGATGATTCGACAAAAGTGTTCAAGACTTGGATTTAAGCCTGAAAATTCTTCAAGCTCATTGAGCATACTGTTGCGAAAATAACTGATACTTTTATCTATAGCATTTTCAATATCAAGAATGTCGACAAGATAACCATGCTGGTCAAGATTTTCTGCTGCTAGAATCAATTCAAGGACATAGTGATGCGCATGCGGGCTATTTTCCTCACCCCAGTCACCACCGACAAGATAATGTTGCGCAATAAAATCTTTCTGTACGGATACTCTATACATTTTCATTTCCCATATTCAAAAATTACCTGCACTGCCTTTTCCGGAGTCTCATCAAGCAAACGGTAAGCCTGTGCAGCATCAGCGAGACTATAGCGATGAGTAATGAGTCGCTGCGGATAGCAATGCCTGATAGCATCTAGAGCTTCCTGCATGCGCTGCTCTTTATTCCAAACATCCTGAAATTTCGGATTGATGCTACTCACCTGGCTACTGATAAGCTGCAAACGATTTCGGTGAAACTTTCCACCAAGATTTATCCTCCCTGGTTTTTCACCATACCAGCTACCAACAATGATTCGTCCAGCAAAATTACTCAGTTCAATAGACATATTCAAGGCTTCCAGGCTTCCGCTGAGTTCAAAAATCAGGTCGAAGCCCCCATCAGAAAGCTTATTCCTGATTAAAGTCATATCGGGCGGCATAAGCTGCACTGAGCCGATAACATCCACCATCTCGCGTCTACTCTCTATGCCATCCAGCAAACACAGACTCTTTTTTTTCACTGGATCTATTACGATAGCCAATAATTGGCCCACCACCCCAAGACCTAAGATTGCCACCGCATCAATCGGTTTAATTTCACCATCTTTTTTAAGGTTTACAGCTGTTTCCATATTGGCGATAAAAATGCCAGCCTCTTCAGAAATATCATCAGGCAGCATAATCAGCTCGCTTACTTTGCTAATAAAGTGTGAAGCGTGAGGGCTGAAAGCGAAAACTTTTGCGCCCAAAAGATTGCAATCTAATGCCCTGCCAAGCTGTTCAATTCTACCTGTACAGGCATAACCATATTGCAGGGGGTAACTACTGCTTTGATTTTTCATAGCCGGAAGGCTTGCATCAAGTGGCAGCTCTGACGGCAATAAACCCTTGTATGCCAGCAACTCACTACCTGCACTGATTGCGGAATAGCTGGTTCGAATCAGCACTTCATCTGCAGCTAATCCGGCTAACTGAACATTTTTTACTTCCACCGCACCTGGCGCTGTAAACCACAACTGCTTTGCCTTCAAGCTTTTATCTCTCCGTATTTCAAATCACCCCATAGAATCAAGTCGCTGCCGAGCTGTTCAGCATACAACGGGCAAATTTCTGGGCTCAAGCACTTTGCTGCTATATCCAGGTCACCAAACGCTTTGTAGCCCTCAAGAATTGTTGGAGCAATGGTTATCACGATGGCATCTGCCAGCCGAGCTTTGATAAATTCTGTTAGTACACGAGCACCGCCTTCAACCATCAGGCTACTCATGCCCTTGCGCCATAAAAGCATCATTGCTTCTTCCAGCGGCACGAAATCAGACATGCCGTTTTCCAATGCTGTATCGACCGGCTTATTCACAGTGAAAATTTCAGTTCCCTGCCGAATCTTGAATCGGCTTGTGTCCTGAGTGGTAAATATCCAACAGGATTTGTCTGGATGCTGGCAGAGTTTTGCTTTTGATGGCATACGCAAACGGCTATCAAGCACCACAGGTTGCGGGTTCTTACCCGGCCAGTCTCGTACTGTTAGCTGTGGATCGTCAGTCAACACGGTATCAATGCCAACAAGTATTCCATCATGCAGGCTACGCAATTGATGTGTTAGCTGATTGGATAAATGGTTGCTCAGCAAAACGCTACTGCCTTGATCACTCGTTATGCTGCCATCCAAAGCCTGTGCAAATGCCAGTGTAATGAAAGGGCGATTCTTTTTCGGAAAACTAAATTTTCGAGAGTCTAGCCAGCTCTCAATCCGTTGATTGAGACTCATGATGCGGATCGTTTGAAGGCTTGGGGTCAGGTATATTATTTATAGACAAAAGATGGTTCATTCGTTTTGCCTTAGTCATCAGGTAGTGAATATTTTCTGGATGAACCGTACCTTCGACACTAACTCGCTCATTAACAACAACGCCTTCATCACTGAGCGCTTCAATTTTTGTCGGATTGTTGGTGAGAAGGCGGACAGATTTAACCCTAAGATCTTTAAGAATCAAGGCTGCAAGCGAATACTCTCTTTCATCTGCCTGGTGACCAAGCATAATATTAGCCTCCACTGTATCATGGCCCGCATCCTGAAGGTTATAGGCTTCTATTTTCTTCGACAAACCAATACCTCTTCCTTCCTGGCGCATATAAACAATGACGCCCTTTCCTTCCTGGGCTATTTTCTGCATGGCAAAATCTAGCTGCTCGCCACAGTCACAACGCAGTGATCCAAGCACATCGCCAGTGAAACATTCTGAGTGAACTCTGGTCAGGACATTGCCTGCATTTTCAACCTCGCCCATGTATAAGGCAAGATGCGCTTTATCATCTTCCGTGTTGGTGTAATAGCATAAGTGGAAATCACCGTACTTGGTCGGAATTCTTGCACTGGAAGTGCGAGTAACGCTTTTTTCTTTCATGACCTGCATCTTACGTTTTTATATCTTAAGGGTAAAGCTCGGAAATTCCGCATCAGCGCCTGTGTCAACTGTCTTATGACAACTGGCATTTTCAATGTTATAGCGATTGCCAGTTAAAGTTTTTATCCCCAATCGCAAAAAAATGCGGATTCAGAATATTTTCCTTCAGATTATAACGGTATACCCTGAAATCTTCATCCATCAAGGTGCCCCCAGCTGCTTCCAAAACAGCCTGAGCAGCAGCAGTATCCCATTCAGACGTCAATGCTAAACGCGGATAGATATCGGCAGTACCTTCAGCAACAAGGCATATTTTTAGTGAGCTGCCCATACTCAACAGTTCTACTGAAGAAAAAGATTGGGCTACTCTATCCAGCCACTTATCAAGTTCTTCACCCCTGTGGCTTCTACTGGCAACAATTTTTACGGCTCGCCCTTGCTTTGTTTCTTTTATCTGAATCCCGACTTCCATGCCATTTATTTCCCGGAAAGCACCCAGACCCAGACCCCCGGAATATAGAGTTTTTGTAACGGGGACATAGACGACACCAAGCACGGGAACATGTGAATCAATCAGAGCAATATTTACGGTAAATTCACCATTCCTGTTTATGAATTCTTTTGTACCATCAAGCGGATCTACCAGCCAGTAACGTGACCAGTTCTGTCTCGTTTCCCAGGGGATTGTGGCTGACTCTTCCGACAGAACCGGAATGTCTGGTATTAACTTTTTTAGTTCCTTAATAATTATCCGATGCCCAGCCAGATCTGCTTCTGTTAAGGGTGAATTATCCTCTTTGCTACTTACTTTTAACGTTTCGTTTCTGTTATAGACATCCAGAATAGCCTCGCCAGCTATTTTGCTTATTATTTTGATATCTGTTAATAATTTTTTTTGTGACATACCAACTATCTGGGCGACTGCTATAATGAATAATTGATTATTAAGTATTATAGCTAAGTCAGTCGGATTTTCTTAAGCCAATGATTAACTGGGATAAAATTGATACCGTTCTACTGGATATGGACGGCACCCTTCTAGATTTGTCATTCGATAATTTTTTCTGGCGGGAATACCTGCCAAGGGAATATGCGAAACTGGCGAAGTTACCCTTGGCAGAAGCCCGCGAACAATTGGAAGCCTTATCTGCTTCGCTTTATGGCAGTTTGGAATGGTATTGTGTTGATTACTGGTCTGATTATTTACATATCGATATTGAATCCATAAAAAAAAAGGTGAGCAAACATATTCGTTATCGACCTCACGCGCTGCGGTTCTTAAAATTTCTTCGGCAGCTAAACAAACAATGCATCCTAGTAACTAATGCACATCCAAAAACACTTGAACTAAAAATTGCTAGTACTGACCTGAGAGAATACCTCGACAAGCTAATCAGCTCACATGAATTTAGTTTAGCAAAGGAAAATGAGGGCTTCTGGCATAAGCTAAAAGACAGAGAAAATCTGGATCTTTCCCGCTGTCTCTTTATTGATGACAGCACTCCGGTACTGGCTAGAGCTGTTGAAGAAGGGGTGTCTTATATTTTGCAGATACTACAGCCCGATACAACACAGGCACCTAACATCAAAGGTGACTTTTTCGCTATTTATGATTTTGATGAATTGATGAGCGCTCATGGACGATAAAGCATCTCAAGTGATTAAAGTCCGTGTGGATAAATGGCTATGGGCCGCACGTTTTTTTAAAACTCGTAGTTTAGCAAAACAGGCTATAGAGGGCGGTAAAGTTCACTGCAATGGTAAGCGCTGTAAGAGCAGTAAAGATATCCAGATCAATGATTGCTTGCTGGTACGTCAGGGTTGGGATGAGAAAGAAGTTCTTGTCAAAGAACTTTCTGACAAACGCCAGGGCTCTGTTCAAGCATCGCGGCTTTATGAGGAAACTCTTGAAAGTATAGAAAGGCGGCAGGCAATGGCAGAACAAAGAAAAGCCTTGCGCTCCTCCAATCCCATTTCTCAAAAGCGTCCCAGCAAGAAAGATCGCCGTCAGATTCACCGCTTCAAACAGATTTTTCATGAATAATAAAGTTATGATTTGTTGATGACAGCTGTGGCATAATGCGGCGCTCTGGGAAATCGGCGGGGTAGTGAACGGGTGAGCGATCAATTAACCAAAACCCTTCAGATGCTTCAAAATCTGAAAGAAATACGATGCCTTGAAGGCATCACGCATGGCATTGAAAAAGAAAGCCTGCGTATCAGCCCTAATGGCCATATTTCCCTCACACCACACCCCAAAGGGCTCGGATCTCCCCTCACCCATGAACTTGTCACTACTGACTTTTCCGAAGCGTTGATCGAATTCATTACCCCGACTTTCCAGAATCCTGAAACCAGCTTGGCTTATCTGCATGACATTCATGGATTTGTCTATAGCCAGTTACCTGCTGATGAACTCTTATGGACTTCTAGCATGCCTTGCATAATCCACGACGATGAGCAGATCCCACTAGCACAGTATGGTTCTTCCAATATCGGGAAATTAAAAACTCTTTATCGCCGGGGGCTAGGCCATCGCTATAGCCGAGCCATGCAAACTATTGCCGGTATTCATTTTAATTTTTCTCTGCCAGATGATTTCTGGTTTTTATACCAAGACATATTGGCATCAACTGAGTCACTGCAGGATTTCAAAACACAGCAGTACTTTCATCTGATCAGAAATTTCAGGCGGTACTCCTGGTTATTAATCTACCTGTTCGGAGCATCACCAGCGGTCTGCAAAAGCTTTCTCAAAAACAAAATTCAGCATGACCTAGTTCCCTTTGATAAGTTTACTTTTCATATGCCATATGGAACCTCACTGCGTATGGGAGACTTAGGCTATACCAGCGCCGCACAGTCCAGTCTTGTCATTTCCTATAACTCACTTGAGGAATATGTAGCGGGTCTGCGAAAGGCAATCAATACTCCTTATCCCCCATACGAAGCTTTTGCTCAGAAAGGCGAGGGCCATCAGCAAATCAACAGCAACATATTGCAGATTGAAAATGAATTTTACACAACCATTAGACCCAAACGGGTCAGTCGAAAAGGTGAGCGACCTATTCAGAGTTTGATAGAAGGCGGGGTTGAATATATCGAAGTTCGTTGTTTTGATTTAAATCCATTCCTGCCGATGGGTATTAATGAAACGCAAATCCAGTTTATGAATGCTTTCCTCATTTTCTGTCTGCTACGTAAAAGCCCCCTATCATCAGAAAGTGAATACAGAGAAATTCAGGAAAATTTCAGCGCGGCCGTTATTCTAGGAAGAAAACCTGATTTGCAATTACAGCAAAATGGTTCCTCTATTTTCATGCGGGAATGGGCCAACGAAATCTTAATGGAAACACGTGCGGTGGCAGAGCTGCTAGACCGCAACCTGCCTCGTTCTTCGTATCTTGCTGCTGTAGCTGAACAGCTAGCGAAAGTTGATGACTCGGAACTGACCCCTTCTGCTCAGGTTCTGGCCCAAATGAAAAAACATCAACAGCCTTATTTTGATTTCGCCATGGATTTTTCGCTGCAGCATGCAAAGCTATTTGCAAAAAAACTGTCTACAGACAAGCTAGCTACTTTCAAGTCACTCAGTGAGAAATCAAGGCAAGAGCTTGAGGAAATTGAAAATAGCGATAGTATGGATTTCGATAGCTTTCTGGTTCATGCAAATCGTTCCTAGGCATACCTTTTAGGGCTGCTCTGGTTTAATATTCACCAAAACTAATCAATAAAGAATGCTATGACCTTATTTGAACATCCCTTACTGAAAGTTCGGCAAATATTTCTCTACATCTTTCTTTTTTGCCTCGCCTTGCTAGGAATTGCAATGTATATGGAGAATATAATGGGGCTTGAGCCCTGTCCGTTATGTATGACACAACGCCTGTTTTTTGCTATGACGGGGCTGAGCGCACTATTGGCTTTTGTGCACAATCCGACTAGCACTGGAAAAATGATTTATGGATTTATCTGTGCTGCCTTCTCTTTCGGTGGAGGCGGCTTTGCGATCCGACAGATTTATTTACAGCACCTGCCAGCTGATCAGGTTCCTGCTTGCGGGCCAAGCCTAGGCTACATGATTGAGGTATTCCCGCTTTCTGAGGTATTAGTTGCCATGCTTTCAGGAGATGGTAATTGCGCAGAAGTTGCCTGGCAGGACCCCCTCATCGGCATGAGCATACCGGAATGGAGTCTGGTGGGTTTCGTATTCCTTGGCTGTCTTTGTGTCTTTCAGGCTATGCGTAAAACTAGCAGCACTGGTTAATAGTTTTTGCTAGTGAGCAGCATCTTGTCTTTTCTGCCTTCACCCCGACAAAGGCCGAAGCAAAAGGGGCAGCAGAGAGTAGTTGCAGAGTAACTGCATCGACTTTTACACGCTCCCCTCGCTGATACAAATTCCCCAGATCATCAGCAACCTGCTGGTAGGGGCCTTTATAGATGACCTCATGAGACTTATCTGTTGAAGATTCTGCTGCCGGCTTGATAGCCGTCACCGTAACGGAACGAAACTCAATGTCATCAATCTGCTGCCAGGGCTCATTAGTCCATTTATCATAAGCAACAGCAGCGAAGCCCGCCTCTAGAAAAGCATCAAGAAAAGATTTCTCCTGATAAGCGCCTGAAATACATCCGCTCCAGAGCCTAGCATCATCCTGCAGATGCTGGGGTACTATTTTGTCACTTACAATGTCTGAAATCGCAATTCGGCCGCCTGGTTTTAGGACCCGGTAAATTTCGGCTATCATGTGCTGGCGACTTTTCTGAGCAACCAGGTTCAACACACAGTTAGACACAACAAGATCGATACTTCCACTTGCAACCAGCGGCCTCTCTGTTTTTTGCTTTTGCTGCCAGATTTCTAACTCAGCTGCAGACGGATTTGTCATCTTATAATCCTGTAAAGCTTGCAGATCGAGCGCAAGATCTTGAATATAACCTTTGCGAAAATTCACGCGATCTCCACCGAGTTTTTTCGCCATTTCTTGCTGATACTTTCTGGCCAGTGCCAACATCTCATCAGTCATATCAATGCCGATAACAGAGCCTTTATCGCCAACCAGTTGTGCAGCCATATAACATATTTTTCCTCCACCGCTACCTAGGTCGAGCACGCAGTCTCCTTCTTCAACATAACGCGATGGGTCGCCACAGCCGTAATCTTTTTCAATAATTTCAGTTGGCAGAATTTTTAACAATTCCGCATCATAATCAACTGGACAGCAAAGGGTTGCCTCCACTTCTTTGGCGCCACCTGCATAACGTTCTGATACTTTTTCTTCAATTCCCACTTTTGCTTCCTTTTGATGATTTATTTTCGCCGCCACTGATGAAACCTTTCCAGAATGGGAAAGACCCATTGTGGAGCATGTGTTTTTCGCCATTGGCTGGCGACATATTTATTGCTCTCACTCAGTGTCGGGTAGATATGAATCGTATTCAAAATGGCCTTTATACCAAGCCCATGTTTCATCGCTAGTATAAACTCGGCGATCAATTCCGAAGCATGATAGCCTACAATGCAGACCCCTAAAATAGTGTCTTTGTTTTTTTGAGTGAGAACTTTTACAAATCCTATGTTTTCTCTGTCAACAATTGCGCGATCCAGATCATCAATGGCAAAAGTGGTCAGATCAAATTCTATCCCTCGCTGCTTAGCTTCTTTTTCATTCAGACCAACTCGAGCCACTTCAGGATCAGTAAAGGTTGCCCAAGGTACAATAGAGTAATCAATCTTAAATTGTCTAAAGCCAGAAAACAGGCTATTAATTGAGGCATACCAGGCCTGATGGGCTGCCGTATGGGTAAACTGGTAGGGCCCAGCCAC
>JAYQVM010000033.1:0-18028 GCA_038148435.1 Gammaproteobacteria bacterium
GCTCAGGAGGGGCGAAATTTTAAAAAGATTTCCAACAACCCGCGTTCACTGAAAACCAATTTTCTAGAATCAGCTGGGCGGCAAAGGAGTCGATGGCTTCCTTGTCTTTGTATTTTTTCCCCTGCTGATCAGCAAACTGTTTTTTGATGTCTCTTGCTTCACGACTGCTCAGGCGTTCATCAATACTAAAACAGGGAATATTGAAACGACTCTGAAGGCGTTGTAAAAATTTTTGCGCCAGTGAGGTCATTTCATTTTCACTGCCATCCATGTTAAACGGCATACCAATAATAAAAACTGCCGGCCGCCACTCTTTTACGAGTTTTTCAAGGACTTTCCAATCTGGAACACCATCCCTAGCACTGAGGATGGACAGGGGAGATGCAGTCCCGGTAATGCTCTGACCAACGGCAACACCAATTCGCTTGGTGCCAAAATCAAAGGCTATTGCTGTAATCTCCGAAGTCATCACTTAGCTAGTTCCGACATCGGTGCTTAATTTTGAAATATCAAAGCCAAGCGTTGCTGCTGCCAACTTGGGTTTTTCGCTGAAACGTGTTGAAAAAATTAATTCATGATTAGCGGAGCAGGTAAACCAACTGTTTTTTCCAATTTCTTGTTCAAGTTGGCCTGGCCCCCAGCCTGAACAGCCGAGCACGACTAGGTAATTAAGCGGGCCCTGATCGGCGGCAATGGCCTCTAGAATATCGCGTGACGTCGTGAGAAATAATCCGTTTTCGAGCGTAAGTGTTGAATTCCAGTGCTCTCCACCATCATGTAGGATAAAGCCTTTGTTGGGCTCAACAGGACCACCAGACAAGACAAACTGACTGGAATTAGCCTGGCGTTTATCACGGATATCCATTTGCTCAAATAACTCACGTTGTTCGATGGGGAGAGGTAAATTTACAGCAATGCCGACGGCGCCCTCATGCGAATGTTGCCATATATAGATAACCGAATTCTCAAAAAGTGAGTCTTTGAGTTGAGGCATGGCAATCAGAAACTGATCATTCAGATTGCTTGTATCGCAGTTATTGCTCATAAAAAAATTAATTACTGGTGAAAGTATTGCCCTGATGAAATTGCCAGGTACGGATGATTTCTAGTATATCAACTTGTTCTCTCATTGCTTGGGGAAAGGGGTCAAAAGGGGCCGCAAGCTGAACGATTCTCACTGCAGCATTGTCCAGAATGGTATGGCCAGAAGTGCTGAGAATTCTTACTTCACTCACTGAACCATCAGGAAAAATAGCAACCAGCAACCGCAGTTGCCCATAAATGCCCTGGGCACTTGCCTGCTGTGGATAATTAAGGTTGCCGACAGCCTCGATCTTTCGGCGCCAACTATCAAGATATTCAGCATCACGGGCCTGTCGGGTTGAAGCAGAAGAAATAGTATATCTACGCGGGCGTTTGGCGTAGGCCTGACGATGGATATCTAGTTGTGTCTGCAGGCTGGCCAGGGTCTGATCAAGAGAGATTTGTGACGTTCCCTGTAGATCCTGATTTTCTGATGTTTCTAAGCTATCTTTATCTCTAATTCGGCGCACGTCAGATTTTATTGTGCTTAGCACCTTCCGGTCCGAATTGGTGTCATCTTCATACGTTTGTAAGTCGATGACCTCCTGGATTTGCTCTGCATTAAAACGTGATTCGAAGGGCGTACTGGGACGAGCCAGTTCGTCGAGGGAACCACTGCCTTCCTGATTGGCCTGCGCTAGAAAGTCCACATCTTTCGGAATATTGGCACTTTTATGCTGGGCCAGCGTGACATCCAGACTCAGTGGCTGGTTTATCCTCTCATAGAAAGTAAAGCCGACTCCCAGAATCAGAACCGCATGAATACAAAAAGACATAAAGAGGATAAATCCAAAGCGTTCATTCGCCAGGCTTTGTCGGCTCGTGTCAAACTCATAAAAGTTTGCGGCGACGCTCATGAGTTCCTACCTCGAAAGTTTTCCCGCTATACAATCCATGAGCTGGCCGCCAATATCAAGATCAAAGGCAGAGTCCAGTTCACGAATGCAGGTTGGGCTGGTGACGTTTATCTCCGTCAGATAATCACCGATGACATCCAGCCCAACAAAGAGCAAACCTTTTTCCTTTAAACTTGGGCCGACCTGTCCACAAATCCAGCGATCCCTATCGCTTAAGGGAATACCTTTGGCGGAACCCCCGGCAGCTAGGTTGCCGCGTGTCTCTTTTTTGGCTGGGATGCGCGCCAGAGCATAAGCCACTGGCTCACCATCAATCATCAGGATGCGCTTATCTCCGGCGCTTATTTCAGGAATGAATTTCTGTGCCATGATCTGACGCTTACCGTTATTGGTCAAGATTTCGATGATGACACTGCGATTCGGATCGTTTTCTTCAACCCGAAAAATTGATGTGCCACCCATACCATCCAGCGGTTTGTAGATGACATCTTTATATTGGTCATGAAATTTTTTCAGTAGAACAGCGTCGCGTGTGACCAGTACCGGGGGGCAGCATTGCGGAAACTGCGTGGCAAAAATCTTCTCATTGCAGTCGCGCAGACTCTGGGGCTTATTGATAATCAAAGTGCCTTGGCTTTCTGCTACTTCGAGGATATAAGTGCTGTAAATGTATTCATTATCGAAGGGCGGATCTTTGCGCATCATGATGACATCAAAGGTACTTAGTGCTAGATGGCTAGGTTCATGTAGCTTGAACCAGTTATTGGCGTCTTTAGCGACCTGCAAAGGGGTTACATGCGCCATGGCGATACCATTCTCGATATAGAGATCTTTTTGTTCGATATAGAAAAGTTCCCAGCCGCGGGCCTGAGCGGCCAACAACATGGCAAGCGTCGAATCTTTTTTGAAATGGATTGACTGAATCGGATCCATGACAACAGCTAATTTGATGCTCATTTTGATTTTCCTAACAAAAACAAATTCAAATTATAACAAAGACGTATTCTGTAACGGTATTATTTAGAGAAATTTGGTGGCCTTTGTGAAAGGCTGGTATATCTTTAGGGGAGCAGTAAAAAGACAGAAAAACCCTTAGAATGGCGACATAACTATAGCTAACCAAACATCCGGCGCCCTTTGCAAGAAATTACCTATAGAGCTTACTATTGATCGATGATAGCAACTGGTCGTGGAAACACTAGAGACACTGCTGAAGAGCTTTATAGGTAATGGAGAATAGAGAGACGGCTTTCCCATCCTGAAAAATATCTGTGTATTTCCGACAAAAATAATCCCGTATACGAGAAGGGAGCCTGCCTGCAAGCCCTGCCCCGGTTTTACCAGCTAGCCGTTAAATATAATGGAATGCCTATCTCCAAACTCTGCTCTTGAAGTATCGGATTTGCTACAATCCTAGTCCAATTACACTATTCGGGGAATAAGATTGCTGAAAAAAATTGCCTACTTATGGGGAATTCTGGGGGTCCTCGCTATACTCTTATCGGCAATCATTCGCCTTAGCTCTCGCATTTTAGATATGCTGACTTATTCGTTGACACCTCTGCAGTGGTCAGTGTTGTTTGGCTTTGCGCTGTATATGGCCTATGCAGAGGGCTATAAGGGTTTTTACCTAAATTTTTCGCCTCGCGTTATAGCCAGAGCGAGTTATTTTTGCAAGATGCAGAGCAGCCAGCCGCCATGGTTACATTTTATTCTTGCACCGGCTCTGTGTATGGGATTTATTCATGCAGATAAAAGAAGAAAAATTATAGCGCTTACGCTGACCTCGCTGATAATTCTTCTGGTCATTCTGGTCAGTACGATGCCGCAGCCCTGGCGAGGAATCATTGATGCCGGGGTTGTGCTGGGTCTCTTGCTAGGCGTGATATCGATTTTGTATTTCTGGGTACTTTCTTGGCAGGAAGGCTGGCGGAGCCCGGTATCACCTGACTTCCCCAATTCAGATCACGAAGGGCCTACAGAAGACGGATGATATGGGCTGAAAGCACCTCGCCGATAAAATCCAGAAACAGGGTATCAAGACTTGAATTGAAATGCTGTGCTTTGTTGCTGGCTATGATCAGCAGAGGAATTCCAGGCAGTTTTTTGCATGAACTGTTGTCTTCATGGGAATGAATCGGGACGATGGCCGCCGAGATTATAGTTGGTGACTCAGGAAAAAACAGCTTTATCTGTTCAGCTTCCAGTTTGCCACAGTAAGCCCGCTTAAGCTGAAACAGATTACCGAGGACCTTGCGGGTCTGCATAAGAGGAACCTGCAATAATTCACTATCCGCATTTGAACTTTCAACGGCAAAAAATAGCTTACTGCTAGTGGCTGAGAAATCTTGGGTTAATTTCCCCTGAATTAATTGAGAAAGCTCCAACAAGTTGTTGCAATGCAAAATGTCCAGAATGACCGAACGAGTTTTTTCAAAAAGACCGTCATTCTCCTTGGCATTCTCGATGAAGAGATCGATCTTGTTCTGACTTTCCTCGTTGCGTCTACGCAAGAGGTTGACTTGACGCTCTAGCAAGGAAATGGCGCCCCCACTTTTATGAGGAATACGGAGCTTGGCTAGCAGGTCTTCCTGCGTATTGAAGAATTCGGGGTGTTCTAACAGGTAAGCGGCTACAGATTCTTCACCCAGGCCAAGTGCTTCAGGGCTGGGTAGAGAATTCTGGGTTTCAGATTTCATAAATCAACATGTCCTTGGTAAACAGTCGTTGCTGGACCAGTCATTAAAACGGGATTTTTGCCGCCCTTCCAGCTAATGGAGAGTTTGCCACCTTTGAGCTCAACTGTCACGGTTTCAGACAACAATGCACGCAGGCGTCCAGCAACCATTGCGGCACAAGCGCCGGTGCCACAAGCTAGTGTTTCGCCAGCACCTCGTTCATAGACCCGCAATCGAATATGCTGCTGATCAAGCACTTGCATGAAACCGACATTTACCCTGTTTGGAAATGCCTGATGGTGTTCTATGAGGGGTCCAAGTTCGGCCATAGGCGCTGTTTCAATATCTTCCACTAGCAAAACCGCATGCGGATTTCCCATCGAGATGGCTGAGATTTCCAGTTCCTTCCCCGCTAACTGCAAGGGGTAGCTAAGCAATTCTTTCTCTGCCAGAAAAGGAATATCTGCCGGGTGTAAAATGGGGGCTCCCATGCTGACAGTGACCTGGCCATCAGCAAGGAGCTCACATTGGATCGAGCTGCCAGTGGGCATGCCCAATGTGATATGCGGTTTGTTAGACAAACCCTGGTCGCTTATATATTTAGCAACGCAACGAGCGCCGTTGCCACAATGTTCGGTTTCGGAGCCATCGGCGTTATAGATACGGTAATTGAAATCGAAATCTGCCGAGCTTGCGGGCTCAACAATCAAAAACTGATCAAAACCTATACCCGTACGACGGTTTGCCAGGGCCGAGATCTGGGCAACAGGCACGGGAGTATCCTGCTGGACTCTATCCAGCAGCATGAAATCATTGCCAAGGCCATGCATTTTTGTAAATGAAAGTTGCACTGCTTTTATCCTTTGTCTTATTAGGGGAGCAGATATTCAAGTTCTAACTGGTCCTGATAATTCTCACGTCTTCTACACAAATGAAGTCTCTCACCATCAACCATAATCTCGGGTGGACGGTTACGAGTATTATAATTGGAGCTCATGACAAAACCGTAGGCGCCGGCAGACTGAACGGCTAACAAGTCACCAGCACTAATGGCCAGTTGTCGATCTTTGCCGAGAAAGTCGCTGGATTCGCAGACCGGCCCGACAACATCAAAGGTTTCTTCGGTGGCATTATTGTGGCTTCGCACTGGTACAATATCCATCCAGGCTTGATATAAAGCAGGACGAATCAGGTCGTTCATGGCAGCATCGACGATAGCGAAATTTTTGCCGGCATTTCTTTTCAAATATTGAACCCGCGTCAGCAGCACGCCAGCGTTAGCAGATACGGAGCGACCAGGCTCAAGAATAAGCGTTAAATGACTGTCACCTAATAATGATTTTACAGCCTCAAGATACTCAGCAGGAGTTGGTGGCGTTTCATTTTTATATCGCACACCCAGGCCGCCGCCAATGTCAAGATGTTGGAGTTTAATCCCTAGAGCCCTTAAGTCGGTGACCAGTTTCTGGACACGCTCCAAGGCATCTCTGAAAGGAGACAGCGTTGTTAATTGAGAGCCGATGTGGCAGTCGACGCCGATAAGCTCAATGCCATCGAGCGTTTGTGCATGCTGATAAACCTCCAGTGCCCGAGTAATTTCGATCCCGAATTTATTGTCTTTCAGGCCGGTCGAAATATAGGGGTGAGTATTAGCATCCACATCAGGGTTTACCCGTAAAGAAACCGGAGCCCTTGTTCCCAGGACCAGAGCAGTTTCGTTGAGTAATTCTAGCTCAGCTTCGGACTCGACATTGAAGCAGTGAATGCCAGCTTGCAGGGCTGCCTTCATTTCTTGCTGGCTTTTGCCAACACCGGAAAAAATTATTTTTTCTGCTTTACCACCGGCATATAGTACACGTTCAAGTTCCCCGCCGGAAACAATATCAAAGCCAGCGCCAAGGCGAGCCAATGTCTGCAAGACTGCTAGGCTGGCATTGGCTTTCACGGCATAGCAAACCATTGCGCTCATATTTGAGAGTGCATCCTGGTAAGCCATGAAGGCTGACTCCAGCTCGGCTTTTGAGTAGACATAACAAGGAGTGCCAAACTGTTCGGCTATCTGTGATAAGGGTACGCCTTCAGCAAATAACTGGTCATTTTCATAATGAAATGCGGACATGCTTATGCTCCCTGCACAACAGAGGCACCAAGCGCTACAGGCTCTGGCGGAATTAGCGGGCCTTTCTGGCCGCATGCGCTCAAGACAAACAGGGTCAGCAAAATGAGCATCAGTCTATTCATGACAGTAGTTCCTGCCGATCAAGTAAAGGGCGGATTATACTGCCTTCATGCTATCGAAGCCTAATGCCGGGAGATGGCTAGATAAATTGCTGCTGTTCTAGCAAAGGCGGGATCGGGCAATCAAGAAGGGCGCCAACTGCTCGCAGGAGTTCAGCTTCCTGTGCTTTTATCTGCCCATCGGCAGCGATACAGACAGCCATCGCTTTCAGCAACCGGGGCTTTTGCAGGGGCTTTAGGTTTTTCAGCAGGTCAGTGGCTTTTTCCAAAACCTCTGTTTGTTGCTCGGGGGCTGGCCGGAAATGTAATGAAGCTTGAAGGCCCAGTTCAGCCGAGGCCTGGTTAAATGTACGTTCAGCCTGAGCACTGTCCTCGTGGCCAATTCGAGCGAGAGCTGACAAGAGTTCTTCACAGGCCCACCCACAGCGCGTGATATCTACAGCTCGCTGTGATGGCGTAGATTCTGCCAGGGAATAATGCAGGATTTTGAAAATGCACCATTCAAACACTGATATTGAATTATCGGCAACAATCATCTGGCCCAGAAGACTCATGAAACTCCGGTACTGGATAGGTGAAAGCTGTTTCAGGCTGGGTATGCACAGATCAAGCAAAGAAAGGTATACATCCCGGCTGATCCAGGAAACCCTATTACGTATGGCAGAAAATGAGGCAAGCTGACGTGAATTCAGTGAGTCCTGCAGTAGCTGTAATTGCTGCTTTTCACCCTCTTTGTCAGCTAACTCCAGCATGAGGCAGCAAACCAACATACAGGCCCCAAATGAACTGTGGGCATCTTCAATAATTTCGTCCGGCAAGTCACCGAGGTTTTTTGCCGCCAGCTCAAGATGCGCTGCACTGGGTTCACCAATGGATGCTACCGCCGTTTTTTGATTAGCTTCAGTGGCAGTATTAAAACCACTTCTTTGAGTGTTCTCATCTCCCGCTATCGCATTCAGGTTTGGAGCCTTGAACTGCCCCTGCCAGCGTGGATCAAGGCGGATAATTCGCTCAGCCAGAGGGGGATGAGTGGCAAACAAGCTGGTAAAGCCCGCCTTTAAACCCTGGCAAAAAAGCATATGACTGATCTCGGAGGTATCTGCTGATCGGATGTAAGAGCCCTCATGATAGTCGCCTATTTTTTTCAGTGCTCCAGCTATGCCTTGTGGATTACGGGTAAACTGGACAGCAGATGCATCTGCCAGAAATTCTCGCTGGCGACTGACAGCCGCCTTGATCATGTTGCCAAAAAACATTCCGCTGTAGCCAATGGCAACCAAGCCCAATCCCAGAACGGCAATACCACCGCCTTTATTATTTGAGCGGAGGGATTGCCGGCGGTAAACACTGCCTCTGAGAATGTAATAACCGATCAGCCCGATGACCATGATGCCGTAAAGCAGTCCGATGAGACGAATATTCAGTCGCATATCACCATTAAAAATATGACTGAATTCATGAGCTATGACCCCTTGGAGTTCATCACGCTCTAGTAATTCGATACAGCCCCGAGTAATACCAATCACGGCATCCTGAGCTTTGTAGCCAGCGGCAAAAGCATTGATGGCAGCATCTTCCATTAGGTAAACCGGCGGTACCGGTGTCCCCGAGGCTATGGCCATTTCTTCAACAACATTGAGAATTTTTCGTTCATTGTCATCCAGGGTGGCGGTATTTAGCAGGCGTCCACCCATGGCTTCAGCGACGACTTTGCCACCGCCTCGCAGTTGAGCCAAGCGAAATAGGGAGCCCAGGGTGACAACTGCAATCACAGCGAGCGTGACATAAATAAAAATATAGGAGCTCAGGGCCGTACTACTGAATCCTACCTGGCTAGTGGAACTTTCTGTGAAGCCCAGCAGAAAAAACACCACCAGGCTGGTGATGATAATAAGGGTAATGACCGCGCAAATAAAAAGAAAAACCAGTTTACGAGTCGTGCTGCGGGCCCGATCCTGATGCGCAAAAAAATTCACAAGAAAGGGTCCTTCTGTTTAAAAGCTTACCTTTGGTGCGTCCTGTATGGCTTCAGTGCCTTTATACTCCAGCAGACTGGCATTTTCCGAATGGCCAAAGAAGCCAGCGAGTAGAACTGGCGGGAAAGTCTGCTTGTAGGTGTTATAAAGGGTAACGGCATCATTGAAGGCCTGGCGCGAGAAGGCAACTTTATTTTCCGTGCTGGTCAGTTCTTCAGACAATTGCATCATATTCTGGTTTGCCTTGAGATCCGGGTACGCTTCTACCACCACGTTCAGCCTCCCAAGAGCACCAGTCAGCATACCTTCTGCCTGACTGAGGTCCAGCATGGCGGCATGACTGCCCGGTGCTGCGGATGCCTCCTGCAGCCCTTTCATGGCCTGGTTTCGTGCATGAATGACGGCTTCCAGTGTTTCACGTTCATGAGAGATATAGGCCTTGGCTGTTTCTACCAAGTTCGGAATCAGATCATAACGGCGTTTCAGCTGAACTTCGATTTGGGAGAAAGCGTTCTCGAAGCGGTTTTTCAGTATGACTAGTTTGTTATAGATACTGATGGTGGTGAAAATAACGATGGCAAGTATTACCAGAATGACGATACCAGTGATGCTCATGAGTGCTCTCCGGAATTTACGGGTTTGCGGCAAGAATAAACTGGATCACTGACTAGATCCAGCCAGTTCACGGTGAAATCAAAAAAATGAGAAATAGCCGGGATTTTAAGCCAGCAATTTCCTGGCGCGCTTGATGGCTGCGTGAACCTGCACAGGAGCTGTACCACCGATATGATTCCTGGCCTTTACAGAGCCTTCCAGTGTTAAAACTGCAGACACATCATCTCGGATGGTATCTGAAAAATGTTGTAATTCTTCTAGCGATAGCTCACTTAAGTCTTTGCTGTGCTGAATACAAAAAGCAACTGCCTTTCCAACAATCTCATGAGCATCACGGAAGGGCATGCCTTTTTTGACGAGGTAGTCAGCAAGATCGGTTGCAGTTGCAAATCCCTTTCTGGCAGCAGCAATCATTTGGTCCTTGTTAGACTTGATTGCCGGCAACATGTCGGTATAAGCCTTAAGGCTATCCTTGATGGTGTCTAGTGTGTCGAAAATCGGCTCCTTGTCTTCCTGATTATCCTTGTTGTAGGCCAGCGGCTGTGACTTCATCAGCGTTAGCAGAGAGAACAGATGACCGAATACTCTACCGGCTTTGCCGCGTATCAACTCAGGTACGTCCGGATTTTTTTTCTGAGGCATGATCGATGAGCCGGTACAAAAGCGGTCCGGTAAATCGATGAAATTGAACTGGGAAGATGACCATAGCACCAGCTCTTCAGAAAATCTCGACAGATGCATCATGATTAGACTTGCTGCCGCACTGAGCTCAATCGCAAAATCACGGTCACTGACTGCATCTAGTGAATTTGCGGAAGGTCTGTCAAAACCCAGCAAAGAGGCTGTCAGTTCCCGGTCAATTGGAAAGCTTGTGCCTCCCAGTGCCGCAGATCCCAGAGGTGAAACATTAACCCTTTTCCTGCAGTCAAGCATGCGCTCGCGGTCCCGTTGCAGCATTTCGAACCAGGCCATTAAATGATGGCCGAAGGTAATCGGCTGAGCGGTCTGTAAATGTGTAAAGCCGGGCATAATGGTTTCGGCTTCCTGTTCTGCCAGATTGACAATAGCACTCTGCAGAGCTTTCAGCCGTGAACTGATCTCGTCAATTTCATCACGCACATATAGACGAATATCGGTGGCAACTTGATCATTTCGTGAGCGTCCGGTATGGAGCTTTTTGCCAGCAATGCCAATTTTTTGAGTGAGGGCTGCCTCGATGTTCATATGCACATCTTCGAGTTTTTCCGACCATTCGAAAGAGACATCTTCGATTTCTTTGTGTATGGATTGCAGACCGTCGACGATTTCCTTCTTCTCAGCTGCACTGAGAATGCCAACTTTTTCCAGCATGCTGGCGTGAGCAATGGAGCCGTTGATGTCAGCCTTGTAAAGGCGTTTATCAAAGCTGACCGACGCGGTGAATCTTTCCACAAAAGCGTCCGTGGGTTCGGAAAACCTTCCGCCCCAGAGTTTATGGTCGTCTTTATCTCTTGTCGTGCTCATATTTACTGCTCATTACCAGTAATGGGCGCAAATTATAGCAATATCAGCTTGGGCAGTGATATAGATGCTGGTTTCAGGTCTTAGAAACGGTAAAATGCCTGACACAGCCTAATAAAGTTAAACACCCATGATTGATCGTGTTATTCGTATTGCGACGCGTAAAAGTCCGCTGGCGCTTTGGCAGGCTGAGTTTGTCAAAGCAAGGCTGCAGGCAGCCTATCCGCAGCTGCAGGTTGAACTTCTGCCAATGAGTACCCGTGGCGACAAAATTCTGGATTCGCCACTGGCTAAAATTGGCGGCAAGGGTCTTTTCATCAAAGAATTAGAATTGGCCTTACTAGAAAATCAGGCAGATATTGCTGTTCACTCGATGAAGGATGTGCCGATGGAATTTCCGGTTGGCCTGGGCTTGAGCGCCATTTGCGAGAGAGAAGATTACCGCGATGCCTTTGTCTCAAACAAATTCAATAGTTTTTCTGAATTGCCTGAAAATGCAGTGGTGGGCAGTTCCAGTCTCAGGCGGCAATGCCAATTGCGTGCGGCCAGACCCGACATTCAATTAAAAGATTTACGAGGAAATATAAATACACGCTTGAACAAACTAGATGCTGGCGATTATGACGCCATCATCCTGGCGACTGCCGGACTACTGCGTCTGGGCTTTCAGGACCGAATACGAGAAATGCTGGATATAGAACTTTGCTTGCCGGCGGGCGGCCAGGGAGCGGTAGGGATTGAAAGTCGACTGAAGGACACCGAAATAACGACATTGATTGAGACTCTGAATCACGCTGAAAGTGCGATATGTGTTGGTGCTGAAAGAGCCATGAATGAGCGCCTGAATGGCGGCTGCCAAGTTCCCATCGCCAGCCTGGCCAGGCTTGATGGTGAAACTTTACATTTACAGGGTATCGTGGGCTCGCCAGATGGTGCCCAAATATTGGCTGCTAACATGTCTGGAAAAATGCAAAGTTATATGGAACTCGGCAACATGGTTGCGGAGAAACTGTTAGAGCAGGGAGCGCAACGCTTACTTAACAATATTGCCTGATGAGCGAGCAATCATTAAAAAATATTTCGCTGTGGATTACCCGGCCCCATGGGCAAGCAAATCAGCTAAGCGACATGTTGCGAAAAAGAGGCGCAAAAGTATTACATCTGCCAATGATAGAAATTGAGAAAATTGCTGTCAGTAACAAGACTCGAGAGAGCATTAAAAAACTGAAAAAGTATGAACTAGTTTTTTTTATCAGCACCAATGCGGCCAACCTTGGTATGGAGTTAATTGATGAAGAATTTTCAAGTCTGCCTGATAAACCCGCTTATTTTGCGCCGGGCCCAACTACCGCAAAAGTTCTGGAATCCTATGGGCTGACTGTATCCTATCCGGATAGGGCGATGAGTACAGAGTCCTTGTTATTGCTGCCTGAAATTCGACGTATTCTTGAAAACAAGGATAAGAAAAAAAAGGCACTAATTTTTCGGGGGCAGGGTGGTAGGGAACTGCTGGCGAATACGCTCAGAGCAAAAGGCGTTGAGGTGGAATATATTGAGCTATACAAAAGGGTTGTGCCAAGTTTCAGTGAGGCTTATCTGAAAGAAATAAGTACGAAAAAAAAACCGAATGGCATTATTTTTAGCAGTGCCGAAGCAATTCAGAATTTTATTGCCTTATTTGAAAAAGTGTATCCAGACTATAAAAACATTCCTGTTTTTCTTTCTTCCGAGAGGTTGAAGAGACTAGCTCAGGACCTTGGATTTGCCAATACGGTCTTGTTAAAAGCACCCAATGATCAGTCAGTTGTGGATGGGATGGAGAAGCTTAATGGATGATAAGAAACCACTAACTTCCACCACAAAAGTTTCGGATAAGTCCATGAACAGTGATGGGAATATTCAGATAAAAAAAGATGGAACTGGCAAACAGGCTCGTATTTATATATTTTTCAATTTTATCCTGCTCATGCTACTTGCTGGACTTGCCTATTATTCCTGGGGCCAGTTCAAGCAGCTTGAAAACTTATCTTCTATTCAGGTCCAGCAGCAGGCAGAGCTAGCGTCCCTGCAAACACAAGTTAGCACAAGCGAAGATGAACTGGCACAAATGCTTAATAATCTGGATGGCCGTGAAATTTTGATTAACCAGCAAAATGACAGTCTTCAGCGGCTTAATGAAGAGCTAGCTGCCCTAAGGCTCGGTATCAACAGTAATGGCGGCAACGACAAACTCTTGCAATTAAGTGAAGCAGCCTCCCTGTTAAGGCTGGCTCAGCGTTATCTATTTGAAGGACAGGATTTTTCAGTTGCCACAACCTTATATCAGCGTAGCGTTAACTTGCTGGCTCAAATAGATGATCCCGTCGTTTTCCGAATCAATGAATTACTAAGCACGGATCTGTCCCGTCTTAGTATCACTCCAGCAGTTGATATCTCCTCCTTGTTCACACAGATCACTGATTTGGCTGGTGAAATTTCCTTACTTAGCCTAGGGCCTGGCATAGCCCAGCCAAGTGAAGCGTATAGCTCAGCATCGACTCAGCAAGCAAATTCAGATGCCGGGTTGGATGAGAAAATATCAGCTTTTTTGAGACGCTACTTTACCCTTCGACGGGTGGGTCAGCCTATTCAGATGCCTTTGGGTGTTGAGCAGATTAGCTTCCTACAACAGAGCATCCAGCTTCAATTACAGCAGGCAAAACTTGCTCTTCTACAGGGGCAACAGGGCATGTATCAAGATACCATCAGCGACGTCATACGTTTAAGCGATCAGTTTATCTCCAATTCAAATGGTCAAAAAGCGACGATTCTCGGTCGTTTGCGGCAACTTCAATCAGTGAGAGTGGACCAGGAAACTCCTGCATTAAGTAATGGACTTGGCTTGCTGGAGTCCCTACTGCTCAATACCTCCAATGAACAATAAGCTACAAGTCCAAAGCCGTGGTTAAAATCTTTATATACTTGCTGCTTGCCCTTGGAATAGGCGCCTACTTGTCGATTCTGCTGATGGATGATCCGGGTTATGTGTTGATCACGTTCTGGTCTTATTCATTAGAGGCAAGTCTGGCAACAATGATAATTTCTTTGTTCATTATTTATGTTTTGCTTTATGGGCTGTTCCGCTTTTTGCATCTTGCCAATCCTCTCAAGCTATTGCAGAAGTCAACATGGCTAAAGCTGTTTTCACCTCCTAGAGCTAGGCAGTCGAGTGAAAAAGGTTTACAACTTTTATTGCTGGGTCACTGGCAGGATGCATATAAAAAACTGGTGGAGTCTGCAGACGGATCGCAAGTGCCGGCCTTTAATTACCTGGCTGCCGCCTATGCAGCGTTTCAGCGACATGATCAGCTTGCCTTTAACTTTTGCCTGTCGCAGGCAAAGCAACATTCTCCGGCGGCCAGGACTGGCATCAAAGCATTCCAGGCGGAACTAGAGCATCAGGCCGGACGTCAAGAGCAAAGCCTAGCCTTGTTGCTGGCTGTTAGACAGGAGCAGCCGGACAGCCCCCATGTTCTGTTCATGCTGAAGGATATATATCTGGGCCTTAAAGATTGGGACAAGTTATCTGAATTAATACCAGCGCTAGAGAAAGCGAGGATAGTCAGTAATGAAGAGCTTGTCCTGCTGAAAGAGCACCTAGCCATTCATCACTTACATAAACAGATTGAGAAACATGCCAATGCAAAAGATTTGAAGTCGCTTTGGCAGCAGTTTTCCAAGGTGATACAGAAACGAGAACTAGTGATGGAAGCCTACCTTCGTGCTCTACTCTCCATTAATGAAACGACCGAAGTGGAACTGCTTTTGATGAAATTTCTAAGGCGGCAATGGAGTGAGCGGCTGATTATATTACTGGGATATATTGACACGGCTGATGCACCTTCTTTACTACTCCGTCTGGAAGGCTGGTTGAAAAACCAACCCAGCAATGTACCTTTGATGCTGACTCTGGGGCGTCTGAGCCTGCGAAATAGACTTTGGAGAAAGGGTCGAGAATATTTTGAGTTTGCTCTACGGTTTTCAGAAAGTAGAGAGTTGAGTGCACAGATTAATTCCGAACTTGGCAGACTGCTGGAGCACCTAGGAGAGTATGAGGCAAGCCTTCAGTATTATCGACAGGCAATGGGTTTTCTGGAAATCAAGCTTCCTGAACTGCCCATGCCGAAGCCTGCCCATCGGGGTGGTTCTGCCTCAACCAGCATTTGATACAGGTCAAAAAAGCGCGAGGCTATTAAATTTTCTCTACAATAAAACCTGCTTGTAGCCCAGATTTAGCTTGTATGAACAAGTAAGTGAAGAGAGGTTAAAATTAACCTAATACAAAAATATCCTCTTCAATAAAAAGAAATCATCAGTCTTTTACTGATGATAAATACAAGGTAGTAGGTTATTAATAATTCGCCAGTTTTACTCAAAAATACCGAGATCCTGCCAGATGGCATCGATTCGGTCTTTAATATCCTGAGTCATGCTGATTGGGCGTCCCCACTCACGGGAGCTTTCATTGCCTATTTTGCTGGTAGCATCAAAACCGATTTTTGAACCCAGTCCAGAAACAGGCGAAGCAAAGTCAAGATAATCAATCGGAGTGTTTTCAATAATCATGGAATCACGTGCTGGGTCCATGCGGGTCGTAATAGCCCAAATAACATCTTTCCAATCACGAATATTAATGTCGTCATCAACCACGATCACAAATTTGGTATACATAAACTGGCGCAAAAATGACCAAATTCCCATCATGACTCGCTTGGCATGTCCCGGATACTGCTTTTTCATGCTGACGACAGCGAGCCTGTATGAACATCCTTCGGGGGGAAGATAAAAATCTGTAATTTCCGGAAACTGCTTCTGCAGAATCGGTACAAAAACCTCATTGAGCGCCACACCCAGAATTGCTGGTTCATCTGGCGGTCGACCAGTGTAGGTGCTATGGTAAATAGGCTTTTTTCGATGAGTGATTTTATTCACTGTAAATACTGGAAAACGCTGGATCTCATTGTAGTAGCCAGTATGATCGCCGTAAGGCCCTTCATCGGCCATATCTCCGTTAGCAATTGTGCCTTCCAGCACAAACTCGGCGGATGCCGGCACCTGCAAATCTGAATCAAGGCTTTTGGCCACTTCCGTCTTGCTGGCTCGTAGAAGTCCCGCAAAGGAGTACTCAGATAGGCTGTCTGGAACCGGAGTTACCGTGGCCAATATGGTGGCTGGATCAGCACCAATAGCAACACTCACCGGAAAATCTTGGCCTGGGTTGCTTTCCTGCCATTCCTTGAAGTCCAAGGCGCCACCTCGATGGGATAGCCAGCGCATGATCAGGCGATTTTTATCGAGTAATTGCATTCGATAAATTCCGAGATTCTGTCTTTCCTTGTTTGGCCCTCGAGTAATCACCAGAGGCCAGGTAATCAAAGGTGCTGCATCTTCCGGCCAGCAGGTCTGAATCGGCAGCATATTAAGATCGACATCAACACCTTCAATAACAACTTCCTGACAGGGAGGAGATTTGACGACTTTGGGTGCAAGATTTAGTGCCTGCTTGAAAATCGGAGCCTTCTCCAGCAGGTCTTTCCAACCCTTTGGTGGTTGAGGCTCTTTCAGGAAGGCCAGTAGCCGGCCCACATCACGAAGGGACTCCACATTATCCTGCCCCATTGCTTTGGCGACCCTTTTTGTGGTGCCAAAGAGATTGGTCAATACCGAAAAATCTGAGCCTACAGGGTTTTCAAACAATAGAGCAGGTCCTTCGAGTCGCAGGGTGCGGTCAGAAATTTCTGTAATTTCCAGGTAGGGATCAACCGGTGTCTTGATGCGTTTTAACTCACCCTGCAGCTCAAGTTCAGCTATGAATTCTCGTAAGTCCTTGAACATGAGGCCTTGAGTATTACTTGCGTTTCATTGCAAGGAAGAATTCTTCATTGGTCTTGGTATCCTTGAGCTTATCGAGGATAAACTCGGTGGCCGGAACATCCTCCATCGAGGTCAGCAGCTTTCTCAGAATCCACATGCGCTGCAGCTCTTCTTCAGAGGTCAGCAAATCTTCTCGACGGGTTCCAGAGCGACGAACATTGATAGCCGGATAAACACGCTTCTCTGCCATTTTCCTGTCAAGATGCAATTCCATGTTGCCAGTGCCTTTAAATTCCTCATAAATAACTTCATCCATTTTTGAGCCGGTATCAATCAGGCAGGTTGAAATAATGGTCAGGCTGCCGCCTTCTTCAATATTACGTGCTGCACCAAAAAAGCGTTTGGGCCTTTCGAGGGCATGCGCATCAACACCCCCGGTCAAAACCTTACCAGAAGAGGGAATGATTGTATTATATGCTCGAGCCAGTCGTGTCATGGAATCCAGCAGAATGACTACATCCCCTTTATGCTCAACAAGCCTTTTAGCTTTTTCAATTACCATTTCTGCAACCTGAACATGTCGTGAGGGAGGCTCATCAAAGGTGCTGGCAATGACTTCACCGCGCACTGAGCGCTTCATTTCTGTCACTTCCTCAGGACGTTCATCAATCAACAGCACAATCAGATAACATTCAGGGGCATTACGTGTAATCGCCTGGGCAATATTCTGCAGAATTAAGGTTTTACCAGCTTTTGGCGGCGAAACAATCAATCCACGCTGCCCCTTTCCGATTGGAGCTATCAGGTCTATGACCCGCGAACTTAGGTCCTCAGTGCTGCCATTGCCAGCTTCAAGAGCAAGACGTTTATCAGGAAAAAGCGGCGTCAGATTTTCAAACAGAATTTTATTGCGGGCATTTTCTGCTTTGTCGAAATTGATATCATTGACTTTAAGAAGGGCAAAATAGCGCTCACCATCTTTGGGGGGGCGGATTTTGCCCGATACCGTATCTCCGGTGCGTAGATTGAAGCGCCTGATTTGGCTGGGAGAAACATAAATATCATCTGGTCCAGCTAGATATGAAGCATCAGCGGAACGTAAAAAACCAAAGCCATCCTGCAAAATTTCCAGTACGCCATCGCCATAAATGTCTTCACCATTTTTGGCGTGCTTTTTCAAAAGCTGGAAGATAACGTCCTGCTTTCGGCTGCGAGAGACATTATCAAT
>JAYQVM010000034.1:0-17972 GCA_038148435.1 Gammaproteobacteria bacterium
GGATTGGATGTGGGAACTAATTTACTTGATAGGATTGCAACAACTGCTCCTAAAACGAATCATAAAAACCTCAAATATCGAGGGGGTACATAGATTTGATCAATGCCTAATTGTCATATGTTGCATGTCATCATTCCAATTCCAACGTAATTTGTGAAGAAGGTCCCTTTTTTACATAACGCGGACGTAATCGATTCAAACGGCTACCGTGCACTTTTAATACACGCTGGGCTTCAGGTTTTAAATCATGAGTATCAATCCATAATTTTAATTTGTTACGCGCCTCACGTGCGAGTTGTTGCGGCTCACCCACCGGCTCTGGGTAGTGAAGCCCAATTCGACATCCATATTTTTCCTGGAAGCTTAATGGCATGCGCCAGGGATCATGAATCCATTCAGTAGGAACGCCTTCCAATTCGGGAATCCAATGCTTAATAAATACACCATCCGGATCCTGATCTTGCGACTGTTTAATAGGTGAGTAAATTCGGTTTGCATTAATACCGGTTGTTCCTGATTGCATTTGAATCTGAGACCAATGAATCCCTGCTTCGAAATCAGTAAACCACCTAGCCATCTGAGCTCCAGTTTTTCTCCAATCGATCCATAAATGATAACTCGCAATCGAGATAAGCATTGCCCGCATCCGAAAATTTAACCATCCAGTTGCTGCGAGGCATCTAAGACATGCATCAACAAAGGGCCAGCCAAGAAGTCCTTTTTGGAATCGCTCGAATCGCTCGGATTCGAGATAAAAGGGAGGATTCCTCAAACCAATAAACCCCCTATGTAGCTCTT
Source organism: Gammaproteobacteria bacterium (assembly GCA_038148435.1). Lineage (GTDB taxonomy): Bacteria > Pseudomonadota > Gammaproteobacteria > Pseudomonadales > Pseudohongiellaceae > UBA5109. The sequence continues at coordinate 799 of JAYQVM010000034.1, forward strand.
GAAACTCTAATCGTGGTTCCGACTCTAGCTTTTGAATGAAATGACAGTGCCAATGCAGCCGCGATTGAAATGATTTTAGACTTCGGAGTGCACCACTTCTTCCTTGTTCTTCCTTTAACACACTCTTCTGGTCAAGTACCCGCTGCCAAACTTCACGGAGACTGATGGTCCCAAGTGATAAATGTGCAGATAAGCGTGAGCACACGGTCTCAGCCGTTAAAGGGCTCGACATACCTCCTCGATAAGTTTCAGACCGCTTATCTAAAAAACTGGCCAGAAGCTCAAGCCCCTGCTCGCGACCACCACCTTGGCTTGATACTAGAAATTCATCTCTGATTGGAACACCTCTCAAGACCTCCGGCGCTAGCTTCGGAGGTTTGCCAACACCCTTAATTACCTGGGTTGGTTGAAATTGCACCTCATTCATCAGTGACGCCCACTGAGCTGCCCAGCCATATCTTTCTTGAAGGCCGCGAATCACACCATGTTGGCGATACTCAACCCAAGCCACAGTGTGATTTTCGCACCATTCCTTAACTCTAAGGTCACGTTGAAATGTCCAATCAGGACCTGTTTCTTGATGTGAGACGATTTTTCGGAATTGGAATCGTTGATAGAGACGTTCTAATACCTTTTCAACATGACCAATCGCAGTCCACAATGGCTGACCATGGGTGGTTAATTCTGCGTCTAAGGTGAGTAATGAATCTTTAAGAAAAGACCACTGCCTGCCAGAAGTAAAGTCATTGGTCCAATAATCGGGTTCAACGACATAAAGAGGAATAATTGGCCCCTCACGCATCGCAGCAGAGAGTGCCTGATGATCAGAGATTCGAAGATCTCGCTTAAACCATACAACGATAGGGTCGGTCATGATAACCAACGTTTCCTATATGATTGATCAGCGTCATATCTATTAGCTTGATTATTTAAATTAAAAATTCGACCTCCTCTCGGGTCGGGCCCTAAACCTGCGATGTAAGTCCAATTTCCCCAATTGCTGGCTACATCAAAATCCACTAATTGACTTTCAAAGTAGGCGGCTCCTAGTCTCCAGTCAATATGCAATTCATAGATCAGATGACTAGCAACTAGCTGTCTCGCACGGTTACTCATCCAGCCTGTTTTGTTAAGTTCCCGCATCGCCGCATCAACGATGTCACAGTTAGTATGACCGGTTTTCCAAGATTCAAAACGGGTTATATTCTGATCACTTGGTATCTCTATTGCATTTGGTCCAGAGCGTCTAAAAAGAGTCCAGTCAGATTTTCTTGAGTACCAACGAAAATACTCGCGCCATAGAAGCTCAAATCGAAGCCAGTATGTTGAATCATTAGCACCTTCTGTAGTCTCATATTCCATAGTGTCAGACCAAATTTGTCGAGCCGAAATACATCCATGAGCTAGCCAGGCAGATAAGTGACTAGACTGCATCGGCCCGCAGAATGCGTTACGCGTCTGTTTATAATGAGACAACGCTTTAGCCTCTTGATAAGCCTTCCAATGCGCTTGAGCTTGACTCTCTCCCCCACTCGTTCGTACTTCTGTCTGAGAAGACAAGACATATTCAAGGGCTTGATTCCATTCAAATGGATCTGGCCAGGGTTGATCGAGACATGGCATTAACTGTGCAATCTCAGTTGGATGCTCAGGCAAACAACCTGAGTTTTTCTCTACAATCTTTCTGAATTTTGAAAAAGTCTCAGGAAGCTCATCAAGCTCAAATGGGAGCTGCTCAAACTTAAAAAGCTCATCCGCATCACATGTGATGACTGAATATCCCTCTGCTTTGATGCGCGCTGTTTCTAATCGTTCTTCAGTTGCGATAGGACGATCACAAACTACACCTATAATGGATAAACTGTGTTGAGCTCGATTTAACGCGTTGACAGGCTCTTCGGCACTAACCCATAAGCCACTCCCACGAGCAATTAAATCGCTTCTTAGCGATTGAAGACTCTCAGATCGAAATCTCGCCCAATGCACACCAATCCGAGGCATTCCAAACTGTTGATTTCTCCAACGTCGGGGCTCAAGACATGCAAGCGGAATAAGATATGCATTCCGCTCCCTTGCAATTTTAGCTGCCAAATTAAGTGCAGGATTATCTAAAATACGGCATGTATCACGAACTAACCAGATGCAAATTTCAGGCTTCATGAAGAAATCTATGACGTCTACAGCGTTCGCCGCAATAAACTACAGAGTCCCAATCTCGTTGCCATTTTTTTCGCCATGTTATGGATCGCTCACATATAGGGCAGATCTTTTTTGGTAAGTCATTTTTTTTCACCGTCTTACCATCGCGTTTCATGGCAGTTTCTCCTGAGATAATTTAACAGTATCTCCACCATTCATCTTGACTCGTTCTCGAAAAGCCTTCGCCTGTTCCTGAATTAATTGCATCTTCCGATCGCCAAACCGATCAATATTTCTCAGAATTATTGTCATCCGAGGATTCTTAGTGAATCGATCTCGATGACGGCATAGAAAATCCCAATAAAGATAATTGAATGGACATGCATTGTCTGTCTCTGTCTCCTTCACGTTATAGCGACACCCTTTACAATAATCACTCATGCGATCAATGTACTTTCCACTCGAACAGTATGGCTTAGATGCCATAATGCCATTGTCGGCAAATAAGGCCATCCCTAATGTATTAGGCAACTCTACCCACTCATATGCATCAGCATAGACAGACAGATACCAATTGCAAACATCTTCAACCTCACATCCTGCGATCAATGCAAAGTTCCCTGTCACCATTAGGCGCTGGATATGATGTGCATAGGCGTTTTCTCGGGTATTCCTAATCGCCTCAGACATACAGACCATATCGGTCTTTGTCTCATCCCAATATAACTCAGGTAGAGGCCAATGAGCATCCAGTGCATTATGATCTTTATAGTCAGGCATGTAGGCCCAATATAGACCCCGCACATACTCGCGCCATCCAATAATCTGTCGGATAAAGCCTTCGACGGCATTAATTGGTAAATTGCCACTATGAAACGCATTTTCTGCCATACGGCAAACTTCCATTGGGACCAAAAGGCCAAGATTAAGACTTGTTGAAATCAAACTATGAAATATCGTGTCGTTCCCATTGACCATCGCATCCTGAAAATCACCAAAGGACGAAAGACGTTCGTTGATAAAGTGATCGAGCATCAAAACTGCTTGTTCACGATTCACTGGCCACATAAATAGCTCGGAGCTCAAATCACCGAAGTGATCTGAGAATTGATCATTTACAAGCTCGATTACGTCTTTGGTAATCGAATCCAGAGGCCAGGAAGGCGGCTTTGGTGTCTGTCTATAATCAAATGACTTTCGATTATCATGATCAAAGTTCCACTTACCACCCATAGGATCTTCTCCATCCATGAGGAGGCCTGTTGACTGCCGGATCTTTCGATAAAAGTGTTCCATCCTCGGGAGTTTTCTACTTTTTAGGAAGGCTTCAAACTCTTCGTGATTGCATAGAAATCGAGTATCTTGCACCATCTCAAAAGGAACACTAATCTTAGCTGACAGTAATTCAAACTCTTTTTTTAAACGCCACTCACCGGGCTCTGTAACATACCACGCATCGAATTGATAAATATCTTGAGCTCGTAGAATTTCTGAGACCAAGCTTTGGGTATTTTCAGGATCAGTTAGTTTAACGTAGATTACACGACGCCCTGAGCGGGTTAAGGAGTCAGCAAAATGTCGCATCGCACTAAAGGCAAGTGCAATTTTTTGCTTGTGATGCTTGACATAGGAAGCCTCCGACCAAACCTCTGCCATAAGAACAACATCTTTAGGCTCAAGTAGATTTAATGACGATAGACTATCTGATAGCTGGTCACCAAGTATGAGGGTACAACGAGGCAAATATATACTCCTAAAAGAACTAGGTACTTTTTTTAAGAACTAAAGAAATATTAGTTATTCACACTCCGTAGTCCTGCCAAGAAATTCTGTAGATAGATCAAAGTTCTGCAAATCTTCTTAAGGCTAGGCATTGTGAGTCAGGATTATGTGATCCCAAGGACTTTCCTAGTCTATATCCTCTAACTGCTGCTTTAGAACTGGTTCAATGTGGTCTTTTTTAGGCTTGATAATCTCTGTCATTATATATTCCTTTTTGTCTCCTGATTTAACATTCCTATTAAGAGCATATGAGGCACTGTCAGTGCGAGCAGGCCGACAAATATAACCTGTATAAATTGAGAGCCAATATCAATATGAGGCAAGCTTAAAAATAATATTGCTGCAGCCATAAAACTCAAAATGGTGAAAGGTACTGCATAGATCAGAGTTTTTGATAGACCTAGCTTCTTTAGTGACTGGCTAAGATGGATTGGACTATGTAAAACGCAAAAGTAAACGGTAAAGTATGCTATGGGCGGTAGGGCAAATGCGCTAAAGAATAAAATCGACAGCTCTAACAGTGCTACTGTGTTTGGTTTTTTAGTATCAAGGCATAAGATGCTTACGGCTAGAACACTAATGATTGACACAATTCTCATAGAATTTACTATGATTTGATCCGTCGCCGGGGTTAGAACTGCAAATATTCCAAGAAGCTCCTCGGGGTAGAATAAGGCTGGTAGTGTAATCACTGAGGAGCTAATGGCTAAGCTAGCCAATCGGTCAAAATAGTTAAGCCAATCCTCAGAAAAGTGCCATGCGGAAAAAGCTAGCATAGGCACTATGAATAATTCGGGAAGAATTAGCCATATTGCAACAACTATGACCGAAAGCGTCAAATATCCTAAAGAAAATTTTAATAGGCCGGATGTACCTTCCCACCAACCAGCTTGCCTGGCAATTGCTGGGTCTATCGCGCCATGAGGAAGGCCGGTTACAGCAAGTAATATGACTAGTATGATGAGATGCGCCTCATCATTTTCTCTTAACCAGAAATTATAGATCGCTATTGAGATTAGAGAGATTACACAAAAGGAGAACCGAGCAGGGAGTTTGGCAATAGTAAATCGTGTCATGCATGGCTCCGGTTTGTCGCTCTTATTTCGTGATATATTTCTGTAAGAGCAGAACGAAGAAGAGATAGTTTTGGCAAAGCCCGAATAATAGAGAGCAAATCTCTCATAGTTGGTTGATCAGTAAGGAATCGTAATAAACTTTCTGGTGAAACCTCACGCGCCAAAGAAATAAAAAACTTTGGAGCAAGGGCAGGATTGTTAGCAATCGCTCTGAGAAAAACCCTGTCCATCCACATCAACAGCGGGTTGTCAGGCAAAAATCCATGAGCCCTTTCGCCCTTAAGAATTCTCTCGGCGCAGCGATCTGCCCAATGCTGAATTCGTTTGAATGCATAACCAGTGGATGGTCTTGCGGCTCCAGCACCAAGACCGGTATAAATCCATCGTGGGTCTTTGTGCTTCAAATTACTCCGGAGCCCCATTGGGATCATTCCATATTCCTCTCTGACAATATGATAGCCCGAGTTACCACAGATATGGAGTAGTGATTCCATAGCATCTTTTCGAAGACTCTCAGGCGAAAGAGATTTTTCAGAAAAACGGGTAAATTCAACAAGGATTGAATTGCTATCTATTGGTAAGACATAGTCAAACATAAATCCTTTGTCATCGACTCGCATGTTTTCCATAACTCTTGCGACATCAGGAAATTGGTGAGGTTTATTCATAACGACTTCTAATCCGAAAAATATTTGTTTTAGAATTGCAGAATTCAGGTCAACATTATCAGGAATTCGGGTATCCACAATTTGTTTTGCATAAACCTTTTTGGTTTTAATAATATCGCTAACGGAGCAACTTTCTATAACTATCTCAATATAATTTTCTTTTGGATAAATATCGGCAACGCGACTCTCTTTTAGTAACGTTAGATTTGGATAAAGAGATATATTTTTCTCAGCATTATTATAAAAAGTGATAGCTGGGATATAGTGATATTTCCAGCCACTTTCTGAGGTTTGGAGACAACTATCAGAATTTGAACTAAATTCCCAAGCCTGCCATTTTTTTTTAATTAGATCGCTATTAGCCTTTACTTCCTCTTCCCAGTAGCACCAAGACCTATCATTTGTGTAGGAAAGACGAGGCTCAATAATTAGAGTACGTGGGATAAGATCAGGTTTGGATGCTATTTTGCAAAGAGATGATGCCAGCGAGAGTCCTGAGCAACCACCTCCAATAATTACTAAATCAAAGTCACTAACATGATCATTCGGTTGAATCATTTGCATAAGGAAAGCCCTTTAATTGAACATGCAAGCTGACTCTATGAGAAGGATATTTTCTTCTGCTTGTTTTAGAAATGAGCATTCTGAATGCAACATATAGCTTCCTAGCTAAATTGACATAGACTCGTCCAGAAAATATGTCGTAACCTCTTTCCTCAATTACTACTCCAATTTCCCTATAAACACTAGCAGCAATCCTTATTCCTAATCGTGCTCTTGGGGGTAAATATCTCATCCCGGCATTCCCAGATTCGTAATAAAGATTTGCTAGCGAGAGCAAGCGCTGGACCGATTTCTTTATCAACTCTCTCTCCATCATCGAAGCTTTTTCTAAGCTCTCTGGCAAAATCTCACCGAACCATTCACTAGGTATATAACGCCTACCCATTGCTGCATCTTCTTTAACGTCTCTTGCGATGTTGGTTAACTGCATTGCGATACCTAAATCAATAGCGTGGGGTCTTGCTTTGGGATCTTTTACACCAAGCACATCACACATGAGGAGTCCCACAGTGCCTGCCACCTGGTAACAGTAACGCAAAAGCTCTGCCTCTTTATTTATTTGTGCCGGGGTTAGGTCGGATTCGATACCTTTGATTAGCTCTGATACAACGCTAGCATGCATCTGATAATGTTTAGCCAGCTCAATAAAGTCTTGGACAAATGGGATTGAGCTATGACCATGTTTCAGATTTTGCTTTAAATGATTAAGCTTTTTTTGTGCTCGAATGGTGTCTGTCTTTTCGTCTACGAGGTTATCAATATAGCGACAAAAGCGGTATAGACGAGCACAGTCCTCGAGCTGTTTTTTATTCAGAAAGCGACCTGAAAACCTAAAGGATTTACCATGAGAACCCAGGACACTTATGGCAGACTCAATAGATTTAGCTTTATGGCTCATTAACATGGCCTTATCTTTCTATGCAGAAGAGAGAGATGGGTTATTAGCGATTTTCGGTACTAGCCGATCTAAAACTTTTGCAGAGCTTAAAACTCCAGGAAGACCAGCCCCAGGGTGAGTTCCTGCACCCACCAGATATAAATTTTTTGGGCCTTCCGCTTTGTTATGAAAGCGGAACCATGCTGACTGGATAAATAATGGAGCCACGGAGAAACCTGCTCCGCCTATGCTGAGATAGTCTTTTTTGAAGTCTTCTGGAGTCATGTAAAATTCGGTACGTATGTGCTGTTTTAGATCAGGCAGCATATGTTCACTCAGTGACTCAATGATTTTTTGGCTCAAAAGTGGGGCTTGGGTTTTCCAATCAATATTTGCATTAAGATTAGGGACTGGGGCAAGTACGTAGAATGAATCACAGCCATCTGGCGCAAAGCTGGAATCTGTTGCTGTTGGCCTATGCAGATAGAGTGAAAAGTCTTCAGGTAAAGATTTACTCTTGAAAACCTCATTTAGTAACTCTTTATATCTTTTTCCTAACCAGATCGTATGGTGGGCAATATTAGAATATTTCTTATTGGTTCCAAAAAATAGCACGAAAAGCCCCATCGAAAGAGTACTATGCTGAGATTTAAATTTCGCTATCCTAGTCTGCTCAGAAGAGTCTAGCATGTGACGATATAGATATTTTGGATCAACGTTCGCCACCACGAGGTCTGCCTCAAACTTAGTGCCATTTTCAAGTTGAACTCCAATAACTTTTTTATTTTCAACTAGTATCTTTTCGACAGTTGTATTGAGTTTTATATCTATATCCAGCTCTACCATTAATTTTTCTAATGCTCCAACTAAGGCCCCGGTACCTCCTATAGCAAAGTGTATTCCCCAGCGCCTCTCAAGGAAATGAATTAAGCCATATATGCTTGTTGTATCGAATGGATTTCCGCCAACTAGTAGAGGTTGCACAGAAAACACTTGCCTTAGTTTAGGGTGTTGCAGGTATTTACATACCATTTGCCAAACTGAACGATAGCACTTAAGTTTTAGCAGTATTGGAATTTGAGCCAGCATTGTGGCTAATTTATGGAAAGGTCGATCAGATAGCTTCATAAAACCTACGTCAAAGATTCTTTCTGAGTGAGCTAAAAGTTGCCTATACCCCTCTACGTCTGCTGGATTAAATCGTGCTATTTCCTTTTCGGTATCCTCAATCTGACCTCCATAATCAAATGTATCTCCGTCAGAAAACTGAAACCTATACCATGGGTCGAGCTGTCGTAGATGTATATAGTCTTCCCGACGACGACCATGCAATTCAAATAATTCATCAAAAAGAAATGGTGCAGTAATTACCGTCGGGCCAGCATCAAATCGAAATCCATCTCTTTCAAATACTTGGGCTCTACCTCCCAGTTTCGAACATCGATCTAAAATTTTTACTTCATAACCTTTGGCGCGAAGCCGTAACGCAGAGGCAATACCACCAAAGCCTCCACCCACGATCAGAGCTCGATTCACGCTGCTGCTCTGTTGAGTTGACTTAATAGTTTAGAGCATTTCTCTTTAAGAAGGGACCCACAGCCATCCGGCAAGACAGCAGCATAGGAAGCAGCATCATTTAAAAAGTACAGAGCTAGGTCTTCAGCAGTCTCTTTAGATGAATTACTATCAGACAATACAAATAAGTTAGACAGCTTTCTGTTATTTTTATCTTGATCGAAGTCATTAAGATCATCAAATATTTGATAACCAATACCAAAAGACGCCCCAGCTTGCCGGGCAACATCTAGAAACTCTAATTGGTCAGCTACCACAAGCGGAAGTTCTAGGCTCAGAGAGAAAAAAGGGCCAGATTTTTCTTTCGCTATCAGGATCCCCTCATCTATTGATATATTTTTGTCTGTAATTAGATCATTTGTCTGGCCTTGAAGAGTTACCGCTATTGCTCTTTTCATTATGGATATAAGATTGTATGCATAATTTGGTGCCGCAGAGGCGGCTAGTGAAAAAGCGTTTGCAATGAGCAGGTCAGTGATATTAATAGCGATATCTGAGCCAAATTTCCTCCAGACGGAGAGCTGGCCCCTTCTGAATTCGTCTTGATCTTGAAAATCATCTTGTATTAACGAGGCATTATGAAGCGTCTCAACTGCGGCAGCTAGTTTCACTGCGGTTTCTGAGGTTAGGCCCAAGGCTAGACTTGCTGATATACAAAGTGAGGCCCTAGCCTCCGAGCCTGAAGTCGAATAATGATATTGAATAGCCTGCCACAACATCGAGGTTGGGGAGAGCTCTTCAAGAGATGAGCTCTTTGCTAGATCGCGACTAACTTTCAGTAAGTTTTTGATATTAGGCTTTTTTTTATTTTTCATAAGCTCGCCCTTGCTTTATAACATTATAATCGGTCTCGTAAAACTACTTATACGCAATTGATAGCAAAAGAAAGGGTAAATTTACCAGTATTCCGTAAATTTTTAACTATTTAATCTTTTATTACGTCTAGCGGTTGATTTAGGATCATTTTTAATTGACTATTATTTCATTCTACATATAAGTTTTCATTTTATATGTATTATGTTTTGATCTGTTTTTACAATCATGTCGTAAAAATAGTTGTTCCAAAAAAAAAAAAATATTTTACCTATTATGGGGGAAAAAATGAAAAGAAACCTAATTGTATACTTATCTGTAGCTGGCCTATTTACGGGACAGACAGCATTAGCAGCCTCTGGCGATACCACAATGCTCCAATCCGGAGATTTTGTTGGTTATTCGTTTTGGCTTATCTCAATGGCACTTGCAGCCTCAACCGTATTTTTCCTGATGGAATCACTACGCATCGGAGGAAAGTGGGCTACCTCACTTACAGTTAGTGCTCTTGTTACCTTCATTGCGGCCTTCCATTATTTTTACATGAGAGAAGTATGGGTTAGCACAGGCAACACACCTACTGATTTCCGTTATATTGACTGGCTACTGACAGTTCCGTTGCTGATGATTGAGTTTTATCTCATTCTATCAGCCATCACCAAGGTATCTGGAAGCGTTTTCTGGAAGCTCTTGATTGGAACTCTAGTAATGTTGGTTCCAGGTTATATGGGTGAAGCTGGTTATCTAAATGCAACAGTGGGCTTCGTAATCGGAATGATTGGTTGGGCTTACATCTTGTTTGAAATATTTGCTGGTGAGGCGAGCCGTGTAGCAGCCAACCAAGCGACTCCTGCAGTTCAGAAGTCATACAACCTCATGAAATGGACTGTTACAGTAGGATGGGCTATCTATCCAATTGGATACTTCCTTGGTTATCTAGCAGGTGGCACAGACATGGGCACACTGAACATAGTATATAACTTAGCCGATGTATTAAATAAGATAGCTTTTGGTCTTTTCATTTGGTACGCAGCCAACCAAGAGAGTTCTACAAGCTAATAATTATCTAGATTTATAGCCAATTCAATAAAGCTCCGCCTATTTGGCGGAGTTTTATTGCGTAATTTATAAGGCTAGATCGAGCTTACAAACTTATAATTTTAGAATCTATTTCTAGAGCTAAAATATATTTATTTGAAGAGTATTCTTTTTATTAGTCACTGAGCAATCTTTTAAAAGTCCAAAGTTAACAGCTAATAGCGTTACTCCCACTCAATAGTTACGTTGGTAAAAAACCCAGCATACAAGAGGTTTCCAGCACGCCAAATCTTCTGTGTGTAAGTTTTGCGTGACTTTTTTGCTCGTTCTTGTAGCAACATGCCCTTACGTAACCTATTGTATTTGTTAGATTTTACACGCTTATGGTTACACGTTGCGCAACAAAACACAAAAGCACTTTTCACTTCAGCTTCTCTTCGTATCGCTTTAAGTCGCTTGGCTTGTCTTTAAGCTCATTACGCAGTTCAAGCTGCTCTTTCCACTCATGCTCGAGCTGTTCGTACTCTTCTTCGCTTAACCACGTTTGTAGTTGACGGTTTTGCACGTTTTCTCCACGCTTAAGTTTGTCAGCTATACCTTCTAACTTGCGAAGGCGTTTAGTTTCTTCAACAGTCAGATCGCGACGTGGATTGGCTTTTTCAATTCGCTCTTTCAGTAACTTTTGAATGTTGCTGCTTGTCTGCTTTTGATTATCGAGCCACTCACTCATTTGCTATTAGAAAGTAGTTTTACCATACACGAGCCCTTAGGGTGCATTCCGTCATAAAATTCATTCTCACCACATCCAACCCTTCTACCATCATACGAGCCAATAATCTGAATTCCATTCTCATTGGAAAAATCTCGGAACCAACTCTCTATCTCTAAAAATATTGGCTTCTCAGCTTGCATCAATTGATATAGCTTGGGGTGATATGGAGATAGTACTAGGGTAACGTTAACGCCGTTTTTCTTGAGGTAAGAAACAAAAGACTCAAAATTAGATATGGCATCATCATCATATTCAAAATCATCCATCGCATAATTTAGGAGCACTCTGAAGCCAGTACTAATATTCTCATTTGAGGATTTTGCATATCCTTCGTTATATATGTGCGAACCGTCATAGGCCTTTTTTGCTATAGCTTCGATTTCACCATGGCTAGGAACATTGTTTCGATTATCTATCGCAATCAAGCTACGTAATGTACGAAAATAATTTTTATTAGATGAGTTGCTCACATCTCGAGAATCGTTGTTTAGGAGTGGCTTTGGTGAAGAACTAGCACGCATTCTTGTTGCCCAGTAACTATATAAATCTTCAACGGACTGATATCTGTTTTGCCCATCATTTCGGTTCAACAACCATGGATCAGCAGAAATATAAATATTCTCATAATGAAGCTTCGCGAGAGCTTCTAAGCCAAACGCAATATCGTCTTCTACAGATGCTCCACTAACGGTAAAACTTTGGATTTCATCGCCAATCACACTGGAGTTTATTTGCATCACTCTACTTGAACCGACGACAACTGTATCTACTGGCGACAAAGGATATATAAGCCGTCCTTCTATGAACTTTCTTTCATCTAAATTTTCAAAATACACATAATTACTATTAGACAAGTCGTAAGCTAGTCTGTATTCGCCACCAACATATGCTTGTTTTGTTGCATAGCCAAAAGCATAAATTAATAAAAGAGATCCAATACCCAGTGAGAATATTGATAATTTACTGAAGTTAGTTTTACAACGAAATGGTTTCTCAATAAAACGCCAACTTAGATAGGCTAATACTAAGGATAGGACAAAAAATCCTAGCGAAGCGTAGGAATTCAGAGTTACTTCTTTATTGTAAACTCTAAAAAAAGCATACAATGGCTGATGCCATAAATAGGCTGAATAGCTTATTAAGCCAAGGCCAACAAAGCCTTTAGTGCTCAGTAATTTTGCGGCAAATGTGTCTCTGTCGGCATATATCACTAGCAGTACGACACCAAGCACTGGAGCCAGTGCATACACACTAGGAAAAGGTGTAGCCTTATCGTAAAAGAAAATTGAAAAAAGTATTGCTGCCAAGCCAAATAGAGCCAACAAATTGTTCTTTCGCACGCCTTGCTTCTGAACAACAAACGCAGCTATTGAACCAGTAAACAATTCCCACGCACGTGTGGGTGCCAAATAGAAGTTCGCTACTGCGCTGTTACGCCAACCCCACTCACTCAGCAGTAGACTGACTGCTGCCATCACGACAAGCATCCAAAACACTCTATTCTTACCAAAGCGCCAAGCTAAAATTAAGAAAATAGGGAATAGGACGTAGTACTGTTCTTCTACAGCAAGGCTCCATGTGTGCAGAATGGGATTTAACTCTGCTGATTCATCAAAGTAACCTTGTTGCCTCCAAAAGACTACGTTGGATAAAAATAGCGAAACACCAATTAATCCATTTCCGAACTTATTTAGAGCCGCCTCTGGCAGCAACATCCATGCAAAAGGAATACAAACAAGCATTACAAAGAAAAGTGCTGGAAGTATTCGTCTGGCACGTCTTTCGTAGAAGTTAACGATACTAAACCGCTTGTTCTCTATGTCTTCAATAAGGATTGTAGTAATCAAGAAACCACTGATTACAAAGAACACATCAACGCCGACATACCCCCCACTAAATAATTCAAATCCAGCATGAAATAAGATAACTGGAACTACGGCTAAGGCGCGCAACCCATCGATTTCGGCACGATATTGCATTGGAAGAATACTCAATGGTTAGTGAAGAGTGTGTTGGTAGAATTTTATACCCTTAGTAATTTGATAGGAATTCATTTATGCACGCAGAATTGTATAAGTTAATAGAGAGTATGGAAGATATCGTTGAGCGATATCCGTTAGAGGATTTGAGGCAACTTGGACTTGAGTTACGTAGGCATTCTGAGAAAAAAGGACTAAATCCATTAGAAGAAATTGTGCTGCGACGAGTGGGCGGAATGCTTTTAGAAACTCAGAGGGTGAGAGAAAAACATCTCAAGTTCGTCGATTGTTATATGTATGGATACGATGCATACCCAAGTGGAGCTAATGTATTAGATGAGCTTAATTTCAGAATTAAGACATTAATGGCGATAGGGCAAGGCGCATTTGGAAGTAAGAGAAAAGGTGGGCGTATAAAAAGAGGCATGAAAGCTAGCCAAAGTGCTACGCCTTACGTTGACTATCTGAAAAAGAAAACGCCAAGTAATTTAGGAAATGACGAGTTTAGGTTTTTAGCAAAAGCTGGGTACACTCAAATTACTACTCCCACTCAATAGTTGCTGGCGGTTTACTAGAGATATCGTAGGACACCCTTGAGACTTCACTAATCTCGTTAATGATACGACTGGAAACGGTTTCCAATAGTTCATAGGGCAAGTGTGCCCAGCGTGCCGTCATGAAGTCCACAGTTTCCACGGCTCTAATCGCTAATACATAGGAATAACGGCGCCCATCACCGACCACGCCAACAGACTTGACAGGTAAAAACACCACAAACGCCTGGCTGACCTTGTGATACCAGCCAGCCTTATATAGCTCTTCGATAAAAATGGCATCAGCCTGACGCAGGATATCGCAGTATTGCTTCCTAACCTCACCCAGAATCCGCACACCGAGACCCGGACCCGGGAAGGGATGCCGATAAACCATATCATAGGGAAGACCCAACGCTAGGCCTAGTTTACGGACCTCATCCTTGAACAGTTCACGCAGGGGCTCTAGCAATTCCAGCTTCATTTCTTCCGGTAAACCACCAACATTATGGTGGGATTTAATGACATGAGCGTTACCGTGTTTAGAACCAGCTGATTCAATCACATCCGGATAAATCGTTCCCTGAGCTAGCCACTTGACCTGTGTACCGAGCTTTCCTGCCTCTTCATCAAAAACATCAATAAAGGTATTACCAATAATCTTACGTTTTTGCTCAGGATCATTAATGCCTGCCAGCCTTTGCAGAAAAAGATCTTCGGCATCGGCACGGATGACCTTGATTCCCATATGATGGCCAAACATTTCCATGACCTGGTCACCTTCTTGTAAACGCAGCAGACCATTATCAACAAAGACACAGATCAACTGGTTGCCAATAGCCTCATTCAACAATGCAGCAACAACCGATGAATCGACGCCGCCTGAAAGACCCAGCAGAACCTGATCATCACCGACCTGTTCACGAATACTTTTGATCGAATCTTCAATGATATTAGCTGGCGTCCAGAGCGCCTCACAATCACAGATATCATGTACAAAGCGATTTATAATACTCTGTCCTGCCGGCGTATGTGTGACTTCCGGATGGAACTGGATAGCATAAAAACCTCTATTTTCATCGGCCATGGCAGCCACCGGAGCACTTTCTGTGGATGCAATAACTCTAAAACCTTGAGGTATACGAGTAACCTTGTCTCCATGACTCATCCAGACGTTATGCAAAATTTTTCCATCTCTTTCGATAGGACTTTCCAGATTAGCTAACAACTGGCTTTCGCCTTCCAGAGTAATGGCTGCATGTCCGAATTCAGATTTGTCAGATGCCTCAACTTCACCTCCCAGCTGCTGTGCCATAGTATGCATGCCATAACAGATTCCCAGCACGGGAATATTTGCCGCAAACAGATAATCCGGTGCAGCTGGCGCGTTAAGAATATGCACTGACTCGGGGCCGCCAGAAAGAATTACTCCTTGGGGTGCAAAGTCCTCAAAATCTTCTTGAGGAATATCATAATGAAAAATTTCACAGTAAACCCCGGCTTCACGAACCCGACGTGCAATTAACTGGGTGTACTGGGAACCAAAATCAATGATAAGGATTTTCTGTGCGTGAATGTTCTGGGACATTAACAATACTCTAATGAATTCTTACCTATTAATATACATCGTATTTATTCAGTCACTAAAAACCGGTTTTGTCTTTGCTAAAGATTTTTTTCCATTACAGATATCGCGTTCACGATAGCTTTTTTCCTACATCTAAATACGGATGATTTTCATAGTAAAATTTAAAAAAAATCAATGAATACGCTAATTGTTAGTGCAGCTTATCAAATGAAAAATATTTATCTGCAGCGTGAGCGCTATGATCGCAGCAGAGTCGAGTAAAAAGCACAGATTGAGCGTACTTATGGTTTAGTACGTGACCAACTGAGTACTTTTTATCTAAGAGGCTGCAAGAGCAATAACTCCTACTCCTAACTGACGCGGTAATTCGGAGCCTCTTTAGTAATTGATACATCGTGAACGTGGGACTCAGACACCCCAGCCGATGTGATTTTCACAAATTTCGGTTTAATCCGCATCTCTTCAATATCCTTGCAGCCAGTTAGCCCCATACTGGATCGAATACCGCCGATCAGCTGAAATATAATGGCCGACATAGGTCCTTTGTAAGGCACCCTGCCCTCTATTCCTTCGGGCACCAGCTTAGCAGCGCCGGCCTCTATATCCTGAAAATAGCGATCGCTGGAGCCGTGGTTTTTTGACATGGCACCGAGCGAACCCATGCCCCGGTAAGCCTTGTAAGAACGTCCCTGGTATAGTTCAACATCTCCCGGGGATTCTTCGGTGCCCGCCAATAGGGAGCCGATCATCACCACATTGGCACCGGCAGCGATGGCTTTGGCAATATCCCCGGAAAAGCGAATACCACCATCGGAAATAATAGTGACATCTGTATCTTTGAGTTCTTCGGCAACATTGGCAACGGCAGTAATCTGCGGGACTCCGACACCAGTAACAATACGTGTTGTACAGATTGAACCTGGGCCAATACCGACTTTCACTGCATCTACTCCGGCATCCACCAACGCTCTAGCGCCGGCTGCCGTTGCAACATTGCCTCCGATCAGTGAAACCGTCGGAAAAGCCTCCTTGATATCCTTGACACGGTTAATGACTTCTTGGGAGTGGCCATGTGAGGTATCTACTACCACTGCATCGACGCCGGCGGCTACCAGAGCCCTGACGCGTTCTTCAGTATCGGGTCCGGTGCCTACCGCTGCACCAACACGTAACTGACCCAGAGCATCCTTACAGGCATTGGGATACTCTTCCGCCTTGCGGATATCCTTGAGAGTAACCAGGCCCTTGAGCTGAAACTCGTCATTCACCACCAGCACTTTTTCAATGCGGTGCTTGTGCAGGAGCTTTTTGACTTCATCGAGCCCCGTTTCTTCCGGGACGGTAACCAAGCGCTCTTTCGGCGTCATGATTTTGTTGACGCAGGCATTGAGGTCATTTTCAAACCGAACATCACGACTTGTGACAATACCTACAAGCTGCTTGCTTTCCAGATTTTCTACGACCGGCATACCCGAAATATGATGCTCCTGAATCATGTCCAGCAGTTTGCGCACGGTGGTGTCAGGTGTAATGCAGATCGGGTCTGTAACCACACCACTTTCGTATTTTTTTACGGTGCGCACTTCCCTTGCCTGCTCTTCAATGCTCATGCTCTTGTGAATGATACCAATTCCACCTTCCTGGGCCATGGCAATAGCCAGGCGGGATTCGGTAACGGTATCCAGGGCAGAGGACACCAGGGGAATATTCAGCGTGATAGTGCTGGTCAATCGGGTTTTCAGGTCCACCGTGTTAGGCAGCACCTTGGAA
>JAYQVM010000035.1:0-17895 GCA_038148435.1 Gammaproteobacteria bacterium
GACTTCAGTCGATTCAATTATCATCACCGATTTGATAAATTGAAGCTGGCTCCAGTATGTTTTTGTCAATGGCAGTGAAAAATACTTCAGAGTATGAATTGGCTGATTAATATGCCCCATAAAATATGCAATCGTCAGAACAGACATAATGGCGGTTAGGTAATGATGCTCTTTGCTGTTTTTCAAGCGAGAGCAGATGCAACGTAGTGAATATAAAAGTAAATAGAAGATTGTTATCAGTAGTATAAGAGCACCAATAATCAAGCCTATGAGCTGCAGAGGACTTGTAGCTTCTACCAACATTTGAGCAACATGAGGAATATACTGGGCATCCCAATATAGGTTAATTCCACGTCCAAAGAGAGCAGGGGCGGTAACTTCCATGTAACGTGCGACTGTCATAACAGTAAGCATTAAAGCTACTATTATTAAAACCTTATTACTTGGCAGATGTCTGAAATAAGCGAATATGGCTAGTGTTAATATCAGGATTGCAATTTCCACCGACAGTTCAAAACGTGTGGTGATTGCAAGCGTTGGCCAGACATTGTGAAAGGTCAGAAAAAAATTCAGAATAAATAAAGCCAGAAAGAGGCTGGCTATCTGTCTGACTATCCGTAAGGGTTGGTTAATTGTCATCAATCAGGAAAATTTTGGATAAAAATAGCGCTAAAAGTCATTCTAATCGCTATGGCGACAAATGCTAGCTTGTGGCGTTACCAAACGACTTAATAATCAATATCTATTCTACAGGCAAATAATTAGAGCCATGTATGTAAATTAGTAAAAATCTATCGCTCAGGGCATTCTAGCCCCGGGGCCAGGGTTATAGGATCGAGGTGCTTCCATGTGCCATTGTTGGCGATCCGTATGCTCAGCCTCACAGAAATCCACAAACAGCGAACGATACCAATACTGCTGGAAACCTGCCGGTGTTGCTGCCTCAAAAGAGTCGGATCCAACCGTGATGCAGACCTCCGGATTATTGACGAGTTGCAGTTGGCCATTGCTGTTGTGTTGCCATTGCTGCATCGCATTGCCATCACAGTGTTTCAGAAGCAGATCTGAGCCGGGTGATGCGGCCCGGGCTTCCAGACAAATGTCATAAACCGGCATATAGAGTGCGCCCCCTTCGGCTGAAATTCGGCTGGATTCAATTACCTGGTCGCCATGGGAGCGGTTCTGCTTGCAGGTATGTGCCTGCAGTCTTCGATCCCAGTTTATGCTGTCATCGAAACCGCTCAGGTCAAAGCAGTATCCCCTTTCTTCATCTAGGTTGGCGGATAAACGCGCAAAAAAAGGATCTGCGCTGGCTGAAGGGGAAAGTGGCAGCAGTAATAAGGTAGCGAGAAATATCGAAAACAGTGTCTTGCTGGTCTGCATAAGCTGAATACCCCTTGCTATAGTCATTAGTTAAAAATTAAAAATCTATTGAGAAAAATCTGGCAAATCTGTGAACGATGATACTTTATCCGGCAGGCCCGGCTTGCAAAGGACCTACCGCGATCCACGTCCGCAGTAGCTGGCCTACATGGCGGCTTCTGCCTCAGCTCTGGAGGCATAACCGGCAGCCGACCACTCATCTTCCCAGCGACTGTCAGCCGGGCAACCACCATGACCGGGACGATACCAGATATCGTTGGCATGGATATAACCCAGTGCGCCACCGGGACGTCCGTCGGCTAATGGGCAGATGACAACCTCAACTGACTGTCCGGGTTCCAGTGTATATCCGGTCATGGGATTTTCCTGGGACATCAGCAGGCTTTGCGGTGCGCGGCCCTCAAAGGTCCACACAGTTCCATCTTCCGTTTCCAAAAACAGGAAAACGTGTGGAGCATTGAAGCCCCAGCGGGTGACGGTACCTGACATGAACAGCTCCTGGGTTTTATCAAACATGGCAAAGCTGTGATGCGCATAGGAGTTACTGACAAAACTGCTGCTTAGAAGGATGGCGATCAGGCTCAACAATCGATTAAATTTCATGCTTATTCTCCTTGAATACTTATCTAAAACAGGCTGTCGTTGAAAATCGGATTTTTTTCCTGACCAGGCAGGTCTCTGGGTAAATCAGGAGTACGCAGAGGATCAACGCCACGTGGGTCATTAAAGCCTTCTTCACCGGGTAGGCGGGTTTGAGTTGTTGGATTCCCATTTTCATCAAAAGTGATGTACTGATTCTGGTTGCCACTGCATTCGAAGTAGCGGGTACGATAGCCGAATTCTTCCAGGTCTTCACGTCTTTCAAAGACGTACATCAATGAGACCGGTTTTGCCAACATGTGTGTATCGTAAAAAGTAGAGCTCAGAAATAAACGGTCTTCACCATTTTCTAGTGTGCCGCGCCAAAATATTTCGACAGATTCGAACTGGTTGCTGGTGGGCGGAGAACCTCGGAAAAAGTCCATCGGCCAGACATCGACGGTATGGACAATCAACTGATCATCCTCTGTCCAGAAACCAACACTGTCTCCCTGCGGAAAATGATTTCCTTCGAGGTTTTGATGTTCCTGATTGATGTAGATGCGTCGCGTATCGTTGCCCAGATCATTCATGAACCAGGATTGATGAGGTTCATTGACCATCTCGCGTATATAGGGCTCCAGAGACCAGCGTGGATGACCCGCAGGCTCGCAGTGGGTAAGCCTGTCTACGGTAACGCCGTTATCACTGCTGTCCAGGCCTGATTGTCTCAGGCGATAGCGAAAGGCTGCTTCATATTCAGGCGTCAGCATGCCTTCAACGATATTGCCATCTTCATTGCGAAAAATGGTGCTCTCTCGCCCCGTGTTGTAGCTGTTACCCGCGCGGCCCCAGAGACCATCCCATTTTGGAATGCTGTTGTGGGTATGTATCACTCCCCCATTGTGCAATTCACGCAGGTATTCATAATGCTCGGTGGAATTGGCGAAATTTTGTGGCGGAGCAATCGCGGCAGGAATGCCGGGTCTGGCTGGAGCCACATAGCCGGCTATGCCAGCATACTGAGCTGTCAGTTCATTGGCTGAAAAAGTCAGACTAAGCGTCGCGACAGACAACAGTTTCTTCATGTTCTTCATTTCTTCTCCCTGTAGGCTCAGGTCTTGTTATGTTGTTGATCAGTTGATATTACCTTTTGTGCTCTGATCCCGTCTATCCAGTTTTCCTGACTGGATGATCTAAAACAGGACAGAAGCTGATAATGATGAGTACTTTATGGGTGAATTACTTCAGCAGGGTT
The DNA here is from genome assembly GCA_038148435.1 of Gammaproteobacteria bacterium. Lineage (GTDB taxonomy): Bacteria > Pseudomonadota > Gammaproteobacteria > Pseudomonadales > Pseudohongiellaceae > UBA5109. The sequence goes on from JAYQVM010000035.1 coordinate 3,221, forward strand.
TTCAGATCTGGTTTGGTGACTTTGCCCATGGCATTCCGCGGCAGGCTGTCCACAATTTTTAGCTGTTTCGGTATCTTGTAGGAAGACATCTTGCCCTCACACCAGTTTTTCAGCTCTTCATAGCCCAGGCTGCAGTTGTCTTTCAAGACGATGAACGCGGTTACGGCCTCTCCCCAGGTCTCATCTTCCAAGCCAATCACGGCAACTTCGCTGATGGCATCGTGCGTTAAAAGGACGCCCTCAATTTCCAGTGCGGATAGTTTATAGCCGCCGGACTTGATGATGTCGATAGAGGAGCGTCCCATGATCCGGTAATAGCCGTCCTCCACAACGGCGACGTCACCAGTACAGAACCAGCCATCTTGAAAACTTTCCTGAGTGGCTGATGGGTTGTTCCAGTACTCGAGGAATACGTTGTCACCCTTGATGCGGATTTCGCCAGCCTGGCCAGATGCATCGATCGCTTTGTCATTTTCATCAAAGAGCTTCACTTCAACGCCGGGTAAGGCCTGGCCAACATACCCTGCGCGGCGTTCACCAGAATAGGGGTTAGAGATGCCCATCCCGATTTCAGTCATGCCATAGCGCTCCAGCAAGACCTGACCAGTCAGGTCCTGCCATTGTTTGAACAGTTTTACAGGGCAGGCAGCTGAACCGGATATGTTCAGACGCATGGTTTTGAAGCCCTCGCAGATCTGCTGTACGCGGTCCGATTCAATGGTTTCGAAATACTGGATAAGTTTGACATAAATGGTTGGAACGGCCATGAAAACGTTATAGGTGCCAGCAATGATCTGATCGGTAATTCGGGGGATATCAAACTTGCTGAAGAGGTGAACGCAGGCGCCTGCCCACAGGCCACAACTTAGAATATTGATGATGCCATGAATGTGATGTAAGGGCAGGAAGAGGGGAATGACATCATTTTCGTCCCAGGCCCAAGCATCAATTAAAGTGATGATCTGAGCGCGAATGGTCAGGTGAGTGCTGACCACGCCTTTGGGTTTATTGGTTGTGCCACTGGTAAACAGCATCATGGCACGACGTGATAGCGCAATCTCAGGCAGGCTACTAGCTTCGTCGGCCATTACTTCATCGACACTGAGTAGCTCAATATTGAGCTCATCACATAAATCGCGCAGTGAGTCCTTATACGCGCCGTTAGCAATCATGCGAGTAACTTTGGCATTGCTTAGATAATGATCCAGCTCCTTCACAGCCGAAGCGACATTTAGAGGTACGGCAATAGCCCCAGCACGCCAGATACCATGCATGGCAGTGACGTAGTCCAGGCTGGCTGGAATAAAAAAAGCAATTCTTTCCTCCTGCAAATCATCTTTTTCGCCAAGCAGGCCGGTGGCGAAGCGATTGATGCGCTGGTTGAGTTGGCCATAACTGACTGACTGGTCGCCATCGAACAGTGCTATACGGGTGTTACTATCGTAAAGATGCGGGAAAGAATCTGAATACATGAAGAGGGGTCTCCTGTGAAAGAGGTGTCAAGCGTAAAAAAGCTCAGAACATGGCGCTGACAATAAAAAACAGAATCGAGGGTCCCAGCAAACAGCCGACACCGGTATAGAAGGTTGCGGTCATGGCGCCGTAAGGTACTAGTTTGGGGTCGGTAGCCGCCAGGCCAGCAGCCACCCCGCTGGTGGTTCCCATCAGTCCGCCAAAGACCATGGCAGATTGCGGATTATCCAGCCCGATAGTGCGTGCCACGAGTGGCGTTCCGATCATGACCAGAATCGATTTGACCAGCCCAGCAGCGACGCTGAGGGTGATGACTTCGTTAGAAGCACCCACGGCTTCCCCGGTGACCGGGCCTACAATGTAGGTGACAGCGCCGGCGCCGATGGTAGTAATTTCAGCTGGGTCTGTGTAGCCGAACATCACAGAAATTCCGGCACCGACAATGAATGAAACAATAACCCCGGCAAAAATGGAGATCACCCCTGCCAAACCGGCTTTCTTTAATTCATTCAGGTGAACACCGAAGGCTGTTGCAACAATCGCAAAGTCACGCATCATTCCGCCGCCCATCAGGCCAATTCCACCCAGCATAGCGATATCCGCCACGCCCGCGCTCCCACCACTGGCAACACCTCCAAAATAAGCAGCCAACAGGCCAAGGGAGATGGCGATTGCAGAACCATGGATCCGTCCTTGGGTTAGTTTCTCTGCGAGGTAATATGAAATCCAGATGGTGACGCCAATCAGGGCAAAAGCGACAATTAGGTTATTGCGGACAAAGACAGCTTGTATCAAGTCCATCAAGATGCTCCCTGTCGGTCATCTTGGCTGACGCGGCTATCCTTTCCAATTCTGCTCAAAACGGGGACCAGGGCAAAACTAACGACTACTGCCGCAACTCCGGCTAGCAGGGCCAGTATCCCACCATCAACTGCTGCGGCAACATCCTGCCTGGCTGCCATAGCAACGACAATGGGTATATACATGGCGCTCCAGAATTTGATGCCATCTCCAGCAGCACCATCCGTGAGCGATTTGAACATTTCGGAATTACTAGCAAATACCAAGAACAACATGGCGATACCTACCCCGCCGAGGTTGGCATCCACGTTGAGTAATACGCCCAATGCTTCACCAATGAGCATGCCACTAACCAGACAACCCGATAAAAGGGCTACTCCATATACAATCATTGTGTTTTTCCTTATATGAAATTTTTAATTATTCCACCATAAGTAAAGGGCGGGGTTTCACCTGCAAGCAAAAGTTAAGCTTTGAGGGGGGATGTTACCCTTTTCACTTTCAGGTCGTCCACATTGTTCTTTTGATGCTAATGGCTACGGCCTCTTAGCGCCTATATTTTTGAGTAAGCGAATAAAAAAGCCTGCTAGCCGAATCTCGGATAGCAGGCTTTAAACGTTTTTATAGAGAAGAATTTTGCTACTTAATTTCTGAGCGCAACATTGACCGTGAATTCATGTTCGTTCGGAATACCTTCTCGGATTGTGCGACGGGTACCATTGTCAAAACCACCTTCTTGATATGGAAGTGCTTCACGCCCCTGGCGCACCAGAATGGTAAATGGCAGACGGTTCTGATCACGAAAGGCAGCAGCATCCAAATCACTCAGCTGCATATGCATGCCATTTGGTTCCATGACAACACGCTGCGAGGGCAGAATTTCAATGTATTCCAGTTCCTCATTGTTGGCACCGAACAGCCTAGAATTTTCGAACTCTCCGGAACCGGTTTTGGCTTTAAGGAGTCGAATCGGATCTTTATGCAGATTGGTGATAGTGAGATAGACATTGGTACTATTCTGTCCATCAGCAGGCGCTTCTGCATAGGATTCTTCGACCAGCAGCAGCTCAGGCACGATCAAGGGCTGGGCAAGTGCTGCTGATTGCATGGTCAGATAGGCAAATGATAAGGCCGCCAGACCTAGAAAACGTTTAAAGAGTATTTTCATCACGTAATCCCCTAATAAAGCAGTTTTAATGTGTGTTTGTGACCATAATTTAGCACTTGTCCCCTGATTTGGAAACCAGTAAATATGCAAGATTTCGGAAAATTAGTCATTTTTAAAAGGCTCTATGGGCTAGAGACTATTCCAATCCGAGGAGGCTTTGTATACTCTCTTTCTGTTTTGTAAATGATGGCTCAAAGCCGGGGAAACTAGAATGATAAGAAAAACACTTACAACCTTTTGTACGCTGAGTCTGGGTACGCTGATGCTGTCGATGTCTGCACTGGGGCAGGATCTGACCATTACCAATGCCCGTATCATCATGACTCCGGACAACATTATCGAAAATGGCACCATCGTTATTGATGATGGCCGCATCAGTTCAGTATCAGCAGGAACCCCCCGTAATACCAGAGGGGAGGTCATTGATGCCCAAGGCCTAACTGCCATGGCGGGTTTTATCGATGGACACAAACACATACGTCCGGGTGAAGATTTTGAGGCACAAATGCTGTCCCTGTTGGAAGCAGGCTATACCACGATTCTCAATGGTGGCGGTGATGGTGAGGGCAATCTGGCCTTGACCAACCGCATTGCCAGCGGAGAAGTTCTTGGTCCGCGTCTGATTCCTTCTGACCGGCCTAATTTCTTCGCCATGACACCCAATGAAGCTCGTGCGGCGATTCGCAATATGGCTGAGATGGGCATCATGCACACCGGAGAAATTGGCCTGACACCGGAGCCCGCACCGCCGATGTCAGAAATATCTATTCTGAGAGCTATTGTTGAAGAAGCAGCTGAAGTCGGTGTGCAGGTGAATGTGCATGCTGTGAGTACACCGGCGACTATCGCTGCAGTAGAGGCTGGGGTGACCCGACTGGTACATTTACCGAACAAGGATTTTACTGGCTTTGATGAGGCGGATGAGATTGCCGCCCGTGGCGCTATCATTTCAGGCTTGATTGCCTTTGGTGCGCCTACTATTGACCGTGAATCTGGCTATCCGGCCGATGTCCGTTTTCCCAAGGACAATATGCCGCGTTTCCGGGATGGAGGTGCCTGGCCGGAAGCACTGGCAGGGGCCAACCGAGATCCACAGGGCCGGGCCACTGGCACAGAAGGCGCCTATACCATTATCAATGCGCGTCGTGTCTGGGATGCCGATCCCTCGCATCAGACAATTTCATACTCTACTGACCAGAACTTTGATGATATTTCGGTACTTGAGCATGAGCTGAAATCATTCAGCATCGTTTTCTCGATGCGAGATATTTTCCAGATCATGGGACCCAATTCGGCAAAATTTGTTGGAATGGAAGATGACATCGGGACATTAGAGCCGGGCAAAATTGCCGATATCATTCTGTTGTCTGGCGACCCAACCTATAACATCTATGGACTGCTTACCAATGAGGTTACTATCCTGGGTGGTGAAGTGGTGGTCGACAAGCGTTAAGCTTCACTCATTTCGATCTACTAATCGGGTCCGGCTGCTAATATGGCTGGGCCCGTTTTTTTATATGTAGTGCTGGATGCCATGGGTTTTTCGTTAGCTTATATAAATAGGGTTATAATCGTCCGATTGTATCTATTTTATGTGGGAGCAGTCCGTCAAGATGTCCAATGTAACGACGAGTAAGTCGGTTAGTCACGCAGTCATTTCCTTCATCCAGTCTGCCCGCTACGAGGATTTTCCTCAAGAAGCCATTGATCTGGCAAAGCGCTGTATTATTGATGGTCTGGGCGTGATGCTGGCGGGTTCCACTCAGCCAGCCGGTGAAATTTTATATCACTACCTGAAGGGCACAGATACCCGCAAGGAAGCGACGGTATTCGGCAACCAGGTTTATAAAACCAGTGCAGCGGCAGCGGCTTTGGCAAATGGCACCAGCGGTCATGCGCTGGACTGGGATGATACGCAGCTGGCTACCAGTGCCGACCGTATCTTTGGTCTGCTGACACATCCCACCATTCCACCCATGGTGGCAGCACTGGCTCTTGGAGAGCGTGACTGCATTTCAGGCAAACAGTTTCTGGAAGCTTTCCTGACCGGTTTTGAGGTGGAATGTAAGATTGCAGAAGCCATTCATCCGGACCATTACAAAAAAGGGTTTCATTCATCGGCAACTATCGGCACCTTTGGTGCTGCCGTGGTAGCAGCTAAATTGCTGAAACTCAACGCTGAACAGACAGAACACATGCTGGCCATTGCTGCCAGCTCTGCTTCCGGCATTCGTGTCAATTTCGGTAGCATGACTAAACCGCTGCATGTCGGACGGGCAGGGCAGAATGGTATTGTGGCAGCTGAGCTAGCTGCAAGGGGCTTTACGGGTGGTAAAGATCCTCTAGATCCACCCTGGGGCTTTTTCCAGACCTTTTCTCATGGCGGCGGTTTCGATTCCGACAGAATCATCGGCAAACTGGGCAATCCCCATACCATCGTGTGGCCGGGAGTCTCTATCAAGCCTTATCCTTGCGGTGTACTGGGTCACCCTACAATGGACGCCATGCGCAAGCTGGTAATCGATCATGATGTGGATCCAGAGCAGATTATGGCGATTCGAGTGCGGGCCGGTTCCAATATCCTCAACCCGTTGCGATACCCGATTGCCAATAATGAACTGGAAGCCAAATTCTGTCCGGCCTTCATGGTTGGCGCCATCGCCCTGCGCCGTAAAGCAGGTATACATGAGTTCAATGATGAGTTTGTTCAGAGTGAGCCAGTGCAAACTATGATGCGAAAAGTCGAACGGGTACTGGATGCTGATATCGAGGCACAGGGCTGGGAAAAAATTCGCAGTACGGTAGAAGTTGACCTCAAAGACGGCAGCACCCTGGTTCAAAAAGCTGATGAACGCTATCGCGGTGGGCCTGACCTGCCTTTCACTCGTGAAGATCTTTATGAAAAATTCAGCGATTGCGCTTCACTGGTCTTGAATGATTATCAGGTAAAGCAGGTGTTTGAGGGCATCGAGACGCTTGATAGCTGTGACGATGTCAATGAGTTGATCAGCTTGCTCAGTGCTGGTGCGTCATGAGTCTGGCTTGGCTTTCCATTGCAGCGCTGATTCTTGCGGTTGCCCTGAGCTGCACCACGGCAGTCAATATCGGTATTCTGTCGCTCTCTCTGGCACTGATTATTGGCGTCTGGGTCGGCGATATGTCAACAGCAGCTGTTTTGTCGGGCTTTCCCACCTCCCTGTTCACAACGCTGTTGGGAGTGACCCTACTGTTTTCGATTGCTGAAAGCAACGGTACCCTTTCACGAATTACTTCGCGGGCTGTCAGCCTCTGTCGAGGGCATACCGGCATGCTGCCCATGATGTTTTTCATGGTGGGTTTCTTTATTTCGACCATCGGTGCGGGAGCAACACCAGCCAGTGCCTTGCTGGCTCCGCCCGCCATGGCCGTTGCCGGACGTGCCAAAATACCGCCCTTGCTGATGGCAGTGATGGCGGGTAATGGTGTCCTGGCGGGTACCCTCTCACCGTTTTCGCCGACGGGCATTGTTGCCAATGGCGTTATGCAGCAAATCGGGCTGGGCGGAGTAGAGTGGTATACCTTTGGTTTTAATGCCTTTGCTCATGCGCTGGTAGGCTTCGGCACTTTTTTCCTGTTCGGCGGTTTGAAGCTGTTTAAACGGGAAGCCCATGAACTTCAGGCCGATTCCGCTACTCTGGATCCTCACAGTGGGGAAATCATGGAAAACAAGCACTGGATCACGGTTGCCGGCATCTCGGTATTTATCATCCTTGTGGCTGGATTTTCCATGGATGTCGGCATGGTGGGGCTGATCGTTGCCACTGTGCTGGTGTTGCTGCGTACCGTTGATGAAGCCAAAGCCATCAAAAACATACCCTGGCGGGTCATCCTTATGGTCACTGGGGTTTCGGTGCTGATTTCCCTGCTCAATGAAACTAACGGGCTTGAACTGATCACCACGGGCATTGCCAATGTTGCCACGGCCGATACCATCAATCCGATAGTGGCTTTTGCGGCCGGTTTGATTTCTGTTTACAGCAGTACTTCCGGTGTCGTCTTGCCCGCTTTTTTACCCATGGTGCCTTCCCTGGCTGAGCAGCTGGGTGGCATGAATCCACTAAATATAGCCTGGGCCATGAGCGTCAATGCCAGCCTGGTGGATCTGTCTTCCCTCTCAACCGTTGGCGCCCTTTACATTGCCAGCGCAGCACCTGCAACAGATAGCCGCAAATTTTTCAATTCACTACTGGCCTGGGGCATGTCGATGACCGTCATTGGTGCCTTGCTAAGTAAATTGATGTTTGGCTAAATACCTTGTGTTCCCCTGGGACGAAACACAAGAGAGATCATGAACACATTGCTGAAAACCTTAGTTCCGCTCTTGCTTCTACCGGTCTTGTGCTGCCCGATTTATGCGCAGAATTACCCCGTGGATACCATTACGATTATCACCCATTCTCGGCCGGGAGGTGGCAGCGATGTGTTTCTGCGTGAGCTGTCGCGTTATCTCTCCCCGCAATTGGGTGCCACCATCATCATTAAGAACATAACTGGCGGCTCCGGGGCCAGCGCCATTGCCGAGCTCGCCAGATCAGCACCGGATGGCTCAACCTTTTACGCCACCACGCCAACCTTTATCTATACTTCATTGCTGGCACAGCCGGCATACACCTATGAGGATATTGAACCGCTGGTGAACCTGTTCATCGATCCTGAAATCATTTACACCGCAGCAGACAGTCCCTTTCAGAGTCTGGATGATGTGTTGCAAAAAGCCCGGACTTCCAGGGGGCTCTGGGGAGCCGCCAATCCGGCCTCGCTGGAGCGGCAATCACTGGAGCAGCTGAAACTGGTCACAGGGTTGAATGCAGCGGTCATCAGCCATGAAGGCGGTGGGGATTTAATGATCAATGTGCTCAATGGCACCTTGGATATTGGTGTTGGTGAAGCCCAGGAATTACAGTCCCAGCTTGAGGCTGGTAATCTGCGTCTGCTGGCTACCTTCAGTGAGCAGCGACTGGCAGAGTTTCCAAACCTACCGACCGTGCACGAACTGGGGCATCAGGTAATTGTCAGGAAATTCCGCGGACTGGCAGCGCCAAAGGGTCTGTCTGCGGAGTTGATAGTTCAATGGGAACAGGCAATTCAGACGGTTCTAGCAAATCCGCAGTATCAGTCCAGCTATCTGGCTGACAATTTACGACCGACTTATATCAATCATGCAGATTATCAGGCATTCATCGCGGGTTTTGTGAATGAAACACTGGCTTATCTGCGTACCGTCGGCATTATCGAGTAGCGATTCCTGATGAAGTACTTTACCCGTGATTTTGCAGGTGGGTTGGCTACGATTTTTCTGGCCATCGTCTATCTTGTATTTTCCTTTCGTCAGCGGGTATCGGCTCTGGCTGATGCAATTGGTCCGGCTGGCATGCCAAAAGTACTTGGGTTTTTGATGCTTGGCCTGGGCATCATGCTCTGCTCCCAATCCCTCTATCAAAGTATCAGCCGATCAGAGGATCCGGCTTCGCAATGGCAGGGAGAGGGGTTTAGGCTGTTGCGGGCCTTGGGCCTGCTGATTTTAGCAATTGCTTATCTCTTGCTGGTTAACCTCTTAGGTTATGCTCTTAGCATCGCCATATCACTGGCGCTGGTAGCGCTCTACCTGGGCGCCGTTGCGAACTGGAAACTGGTCATCACAGCGCTGCTGGGTGCGGGGTTCTTGTGGACGATATTTGTCATTCTGCTGGATGTGCCCATGCCGGCTGGTATTTTTTCCTAGAATTTCATGCTGGAATTTTTCTCACAATTTCTGAATATCTATTTGATCATTCCTGCTTTCTTGGGAGTGGCCTGGGGAATTGTTGGTGGAGCTATGCCGGGCATTTCGCCGTCCATAACCATGGCGCTCTTGTTACCCTTTACCTACGCGCTGGAACCTTCCTTTGCCATCATCCTGCTGGCATCTACCTATGTTGGTGCCGAATATGGTGGTTCCATTCCGGCAATTCTGATTCGCACTCCGGGAACCAATGCGGCGGCGGCTTCTGTCATTGATGGCTATGAAATGAACCGACAGGGTAAAGCAGGTCTGGCGCTAGGGATATCCCTTTATTCTGGCGTTATCGGCAGTCTGATCGGCCTAATGCTGCTGGTACTGCTTAGCGGTCCTCTGGCGCGACTGGCACTGGCCTTTACCCCGCCGGCTTATTTTGCCTTGGGTGTGCTGGGCCTGAGTGTGATTGTCAGCCTCTCTGGGGACTCACTGCTAAAGGGTCTGATTGCGGCCCTGTTTGGTTTGATGGTTTCGACTATCGGCACGGATCCGGTGTCCGGTATCAGTCGCTTTACCTTCGGCCTTCCAGATTTGATTTCAGGTATAGAGCCGATTCTGGTCATGGTGGGTCTCTTTGCTATGAGCGAGCTACTGCTGCAGGCTTCAGAGCAGCAGGACAAGTGCGTCAAGGCCGCGCCACGGATACAGTTTCCTGACAACAAGCTGAAGAAGCGTCTCCTGTTACCGCAGGGTATCGGGGCCTTATTTGGAGGCTTCGAAGGGGTGATGCCAGGAGCGGGTGGTACGGTAGCATCATTTATGTCCTATAATGAGGCCAAACGCTGGTCCAGGCACAAGGAGGAATTTGGCAAGGGCTCGCCGGAAGGGATTGCTGCACCGGAAACTGCCAATAATACTGTTGCTGAAACGGCGTTGATTCCTCTGCTAAGTTTCGGTATCCCCGGTTCCAATTCAACTGCCATTTTACTTGGGGGCTTCCTGATCCATGGCCTAATTCCTGGGCCCATGCTTTTTGCCCGCTCGGGGGATGTCATTTCTGACCTCTATGTCGGCATTTTTGTAGCAGTGCTGGCGCTTCTTCTGATCGGTATTACCCTTATGCCGCTGTGTATCTGGCTGGTGAACCGTCCCCGGCCTTATCTGAACGCCTTTATTCTTGCCCTTATCATGTCGGGAATTTATTCCATCAATAACAGCCTGTTTGAGCTCTCGGTGATGCTGGTGGCAGGAGTTATAGGATATTTTATGCGCTTGTTAAAGTTTCCCTTTCTACCTGGCGTACTAGGGTTGGTGCTCGGGTTCATGATAGAAAGCAATTTTCGTCGTTCCCTGCTATTGTCAGGTGATGATTACAGCATTTTTGTAAATGACCGAATCTCGATGGTTCTTTTATTGCTGGCCGCCATTTTTATTTTGTCTTCACTGGGCAGGCAAGTACACCATGCCCTGCACAGATCGGGTAAGCTGGTGAACAAGACAGTGGACTGATTGACAGGAAAATAAGTGACAGATCTGAGTATTTCACAACAACTTGGGCAATGGGGGGAAGACCTGGGCAAGCAAGGCTTTCCTGCCGCTAGCCTGGATAAAAATCGGGACATACTGATTGATATTGTCGGGCTGTGTATCGCTGCTCGACAGAAGGACTATGTCAAAGCGGTTATAGAGGCTGCTGAACCGGGGGATTTCACCCTGATCGGTCATGGTCTCCGCTGTTCTGCCACAAGTGCCGCACTGGTAAATGGCACTGCCGCCCATGGGGAAGATTATGATGACACCTTTGAAGGTGGCCCAGTACATGCAGGAGTTGTAATGGTGCCGGCCATGCTGGCTGCTGCTGAGCGTTACTCCCTTACCGGTCAAGACTTTATGCGTGGACTTGTAGCTGGTAATGAATTGCTTTGCCGTCTGGCACTGACCTTACCCAAGGCTATTCATAAATCCGGCTTTCACCCCACAGCAGTATTGGGCTCCTTTGCCGCAGCCTTTGGCATCGGCGTATCCTGTCGGGCCCATGCCAGGGTGCTGGCTAATGCTTTGGGCATTGCTGGCAGCATGGCTTCGGGCATCATTGAATACCTGGGTGACGGTAGCTGGACCAAGCGAATGCATCCGGGTTGGGCTGCACAATCAGGGTTACGCGCCTATGCTATGGCTAAAGCAGGGTTTGAGGGTCCGCAGTTTGTGTTTGAGGGTGAGCATGGTGCCTTCAAGGTATTTGCTTCTTCAATTGAAGCCAGAGTTGATCGTCTCTTCGACAAGCTTGGTGATGATTTTGTAAGTGATACCATCTCATTCAAACCCTATCCCTGCGGCACTATGGGGCAACCCTATATTGATTGTGCCAGGCAGTTGCGAGAGCAGGGCATTGACCTGAGTAGGATTGAGTCCATTATCTGCGAAACCGCAGAAGGCTACGTGCATAGGCTCTGGGAACCACTGGGGCTCAAGCAGAATCCGCCGACGCCCTATGCGGCCAAGTTTTCCGTTCCTTTTGGTGTTGCACTTGGTCTGGTGCGGGGACATGCAGAGCTCTCGGATTATGATGAGGCAGCGATTGACGATAGGGAACTGCTCGAGATAGCCGCTAAAGTCGCGTACGAGATTGATGAAAACAACCCCTATCCGGCAGCTTTTACCGGACATGTCAGGCTTAATTTCAGGGATGGTACTTCTCGTGAAGTACATCAGGGTTTTATGCGCGGTGGCCGTGATGCGCCGCTGACAAAGGCGGAAATTGAAGAAAAATTTCACGCCAATTGCCGCTATGGTAATTATGAAAATGCGGAGCTCCTGCTGGAGCATTGCAGACAACTTGGTAGTTTGCAGGGCGATTTTACCCTGATCAAATTTATGGCGGATTAAAAATGAGTCAGCAAAGGGGGAACAGATGTGTCGCGCTGGTAACCGGCGCATCTAAAAATATCGGACGGGCGATAGCGCTGGCTCTGGCAGAACAGGGCTGTGATCTGGTGATTCATACTGGCTCAGACCGTGAAGGGCTCGAGGCAACTAGGCAACTTCTGGCCGCAAAGGGAAGTAATGTCTTGACTTTGCTGGGTGATCTTATAGAGACCGGCACACCATCATTTCTTATTGAGCAGATATCGACACAGTTTGGAAAACTGGATATTCTGATCAATAATGCTGCGCTTCGCCCTGAAACTCCTTTTGCCGAACTAAGCTATAGCCAGTGGCGGGAAGTCATGGCGCTTTGTCTGGATGCACCTTTTTTGCTCTCACAGGCAGCCTTGCCACTTTTGCTAAAGAGTAAGCAGGCAAGGATTATCAATATCGGCGGCTTGACAGCGTATACCGGTGCCAAAAACCGGGCCCATGTTATTGCTGCCAAATCTGGTCTGGCCGGCCTGACCAGAGCCCTGGCGCATGAGCTTTCCCCGCAGGGCATCATGGTGAACTGTGTCGCACCGGGGCTGATTAATACAGCGCGTCAGGAGGGGCATAGTCCCCATCATCATGCCAGTCGGACAACGCTGGTCGAGCGTCGGGGAGAGCCTGAAGAAGTAGCCCAAGCCGTCGCCTATCTTTGCAGTGAGCAGGCACGCTATATCACAGGGCAGACCATTCATATCAATGGTGGCGCCTATCTGGCATAGCAAATGCTATTTTTCACCAATATCGCTATCCTGTGTCTGCTGTTCAGGACTGATTAATGTAATTCTAATTAAGATGGCATAACGAAGATCATAGTGTCATTTTGAAGAACTCAAGGAGTCTGGTATGAAAAAACTGTTACAACTTGTGCTCCTCTTTAGCGTGTTTTTATCCTGGCCGTCTTTCGCTCAGCAAGAGGAAGATAAATATAACTTTAGTGAACTGGAACAGGTAGAAGAGTTTCGAAAAACTCGGGTACAAGGTATAGAAGTACTGGACCCTCGGGCAGTCCTGTTAGACCTGGGCCGAAATCATAGTTATCTGCTGATACTCAGGAGAAACTTGCACGGGCTGGTCTTTGCCAATAGGGTTGATGTTTCCTCAACCAATAATCAGGTCAGGGCAGGCGTGGATTTTATCACCGCTCATGATCATAGAACTGCCTCCGGGTTGATCGAGAAAATTTATCGTCTGGACGATAGCGAGGAAAGACGACGTGTACGTTTTCGATTGCTCAGGTATGCTTTATAGCTTAGTTCCTTGCAGAAATTTTTTTAAGCATAAAAAAACCGGCCAACAGACCGGTTTTTTTTTAAAAAATACTAAATCACATGGCGGGTTCAAGACGCACAACAGATGTCGGCGTACCATTAGCATCTTCAATGGCGACATAGATGTAGCCATCAGGCCCTTGTCGCACATCACGAATGCGGCCTATGCCGTACAGTAACGTTTCTTCACGCTCCACGGTACGGTAGTCATCTTGCATCATAATATGTGCAAGCTGTTGACCAGCTAGTCCACCAACAAAGATATCACCATACCATTCCGGGAATTTGTCGCCGGTGTAGACCATCAGTCCTGAGGTGGCAATTGAGGGTACCCAGAAATGGATGGGTTGCTCCATGTCGGCCTGCATCAGGGTTTCGTGGATTGGTACACCGGGTCCGTAGTTAACGCCGCGACCAATCACTGGCCAGCCATAGTTATTGCCAGCAACGATACGATTGAGTTCATCACCACCCTGGGGACCATGCTCTGTTTCCCAGATATCACCGGTTTCAGGATGGATGGCTAGTCCCTGGGGACTGCGGTGTCCATAGCTCCAGATTGCCGCTTCAACACCTACACGACCTACTAGTGGATTGTCTGTAGGAATCGAACCGTCGTCATTCAGGCGGACCATCACGCCATGATGATTGCTGGTGTCCTGCGCAGGGTGGGCACTCAGATCACCCTCAGGTGGCGCCTGGCGATCGCCCAGGCTCAAATAAAGGTAGCCTTCCCCATCAAAGATCATGCGTCCACCATAATGGCCGGCGCCGACAGCGTTGGCAGAAAAAATTTCCTCGACATTGCTCAAGCGGTCATTGTTAAGCCGTCCACGCACAATGGCAGTGGTTGAACCGTCTGCAGTGGGTTTTGCAAAACTTAGATAGAGAAGCTGGTTGTCCTCAAAGTCCGGGTGCGGCAGCACATCAAACAGCCCCCCCTGACCTTCATAGAAGACTTCAGGAACGCCTGGAACAGCGTTTGGCAGCAACTGACCGTCACGTACGATGCGTAATCTGCCGGGTTTTTCAGTGATCAGCATGTCACCATTGGGTAGCCAGTTGATGGACCAGGGCTGAACCAGCCCCTCCGCTACGCTAAAGGTCTGATATGCATAATGCGTAGCAAAGTAGCGGTCATTTTGCGCAAAGGCGGATAAGGCCCCTGCTATCAGCAAGTAAAGCCCGCTAAGCAGTATGAGAATATTTCGTAACATGTTTTTCCTCCAGTTTTTACTTGTTTGTTTTTCACTGACAGCCACTTGTGTGCCGGTATCAGTCTATAGATCAG
>JAYQVM010000036.1:0-17623 GCA_038148435.1 Gammaproteobacteria bacterium
ATATTACTCTTATTCCATGGCTGGTCTAAAGTTACAGGTGGTGTCGACTTCATCATAGGGGTTTTACAGAAAAGCAACCTACCAGGAGAACTAGCCTATCTGGTTTATTTTGGAGAAGTGCTTGCTTCCTTGCTCCTATTGGGCGGCGCCTATACTCGCATAGCAGCAGTACTAGTTATTGCAAATATGGTATTTGCGCTTCTGCTGGTTCACACTGGCGATTTTTTTGCCTTAAACAGCTCAGGCGGCTGGGCCATAGAGCTGCAGGTATTTTATCTGATGAGCGCTGTTGTGATCATGATACTGGGCCCAGGCAAATACAGTTTCATGCCCCCCAGTAAATGGAACTAAGGGCGCTTGGCGATCTCAATTTCATGCAAGTAACCTTATCATCGCCGCTGGCCCCATGTCAGGAGAAACAGTGTTCCTCAAATAGTCCTGAAGCATCATTCTTCATCAACTGATTTGCATTTGCTGCCAGTTCTCCCAAACTACTGTTCTAAAATAGATCATCATAAGCGTCAAAGGTCTCTTAAGGGACGTCTGACGAGCCAGCTGGTCTACCTCTGATCAGCGCAGCTCACCCCC
Organism: Gammaproteobacteria bacterium; assembly: GCA_038148435.1. GTDB lineage: Bacteria > Pseudomonadota > Gammaproteobacteria > Pseudomonadales > Pseudohongiellaceae > UBA5109. The sequence goes on from JAYQVM010000036.1 coordinate 589, forward strand.
TGTATTCAAAGAGGCCGATAAGTATTTTTCCACTGTTTATGCATAGGCAAAAGTAGAGATACCATGCCTGTAGAAGGGGGTAGGCTGATTACAGAGGATCCAGGTTCCCTGCAAGAGATAAAATGGATAAAATTTAAGCATTAGTTAACTTTTGATATCCATATGGTTGACCTGTAATATTCCTCTCCTAAGTATGGGTAGCCCGTATGCCCACTAATTCTACTTCTTGTTGAGGACGGACTATGTTGTCAATTCGCCATGACTGGAGCTCCCAAGAGATACAGGAGCTGTTTAAGCTGCCCTTTAATGAACTTCTGTTTCAATCCCAGTCAGTCCATCGCCAGTATTTTGATCCCAATGAAGTTCAGGTCAGTACATTGTTATCGATAAAAACAGGCGCCTGTCCGGAAGACTGTAAATACTGCTCACAAAGTGGCCATTACAATACGGAACTCGAAAAAGAAAAACTCATGGAAGTGCAGCGTGTATTGTCTGAGGCCCGTAAAGCTAAAGAAAACGGGGCCTCCAGATTCTGCATGGGCGCAGCCTGGAAACATCCTTCCAAAAAAGACTTCCCTCAAGTGCTGTCTATGGTGGAGGGGGTAAAGGCGCTGGGAATGGAAACCTGTATGACGCTTGGCACCTTGAGTACAGAACAGGCTCAGGCGCTGGCCGATGCCGGGCTTGATTATTACAACCACAATATTGATACCTCACGTGAATATTATGAAAAGATCATCAGTACGCGCAGCTTTGATGATCGACTCGACACTCTGACCCTAGTTCGTGAGGCCGGTATAAAAGTTTGCTGTGGTGGCATCGTGGGCATGGGAGAAAAGGAAAGTGACCGAATTGAGTTTTTGCGCGAACTGGCCAATTTGCCAGAGCATCCCGAGTCTGTTCCGATCAATAACCTGGTCAAGATTAAAGGCACGCCATTGGAGGAGGCAGAAGATATTGAGCCCTTCGATTTTGTGCGCATGATAGCGGTTGCTAGAATCCTCATGCCCCAATCGCATGTGCGCCTCTCAGCCGGGAGGGAGGGGATGAATGATCAGTTACAGGCTCTGTGCTTTTTTGCTGGGGCGAATTCAATATTCTACGGTGAAAAACTGTTGACGACCTCCAATCCGCTGGAAAACGAGGATATGGAACTGTTTGCCAAACTCGGCATTCGACCGGAAGCAAGGCAGTTTGAAGAATTACCGGCCGAGAACTTACTGGATCAAAGCCATACCTTCTATGATGCAATGCCTCAGTGAGCACTTTTTCACAAAAACTGCAGCAGGCATTAGTTGACAGGCAGTCACTGGATCTTTACCGATATAGGCGTACGCTCAATTCGCCCCAAAGCACTGAAATTGATCTGGAGGGTAAAAGGCTCATCAATTTTTGCAGCAATGATTATTTGGGCCTGGCCAGTCATCCGGATGTGATCAAAGCCTGCAAGCAGGGCCTGGATTCTTATGGTGTCGGTAGCGGCGCCTCACACCTGGTAGTTGGACACAGCCATGCCCACCATGCATTGGAAGAAGAACTGGCTGATTTTACAGGGCGCGCAAGAGCCCTACTTTTTTCTTCCGGCTATCTTGCCAATGTCGGCACGCTTACAGCACTGCTCGGTAAACAGGATCATGTCTTTGAAGACAAGCTAAACCATGCATCCCTGCTGGATGGCGGGTTGTTTTCAGGCGCGCGTTTTCGGCGCTTTCCTCATCTGGATGAGAGGAAGCTGGCCAAACTGCTATCCGAACAAAAAGCCGAAGGTAGCAGTTTTATCGTCAGTGATGGCGTCTTCAGTATGGATGGAGACTGTGCAAAATTGCCGCAACTGATCGAGCTGGCTAGTTCTTACAAAGCCCAGCTGATGATAGATGACGCTCATGGCTTCGGTGTGCTGGGTACCAAGGGCGGTGGGATTGTGCAGCATTATCAGGAAGCCGGTTTCACGATAAACGAGGATACGCTGTCAGTGCTTATTGGCACACTGGGCAAGGCATTTGGTACCCAGGGTGCTTTTGTCTGTGGTAGTGAAACCCTGATTGAAACCTTGATCCAGACCTGCCGTCCCTATATTTACACCACAGCGCTTGCGCCGGCTATGGCTGAAGCCACACGTTGTAGCCTGAAATTACTGCAATCTGAAACCTGGCGGCGGGAAAAACTGCAGGCCATGATTAAACAGTTCAGAGAGTTCTGTGAGCGATTTGAATACCCTCTGACTGAGTCTGGAACAGCCATCCAGGGCCTGATGATCGGAGATGCCTCAAGAACCTTACAGGTCAGCAAGTTGTTAGAGGCGGAAGGAATTTTCGTCTCGGCAATTCGGCCACCGACTGTGCCAAGAGGCACCGCAAGATTACGTATTACCTTCAGCGCTGCACATAGCCAAGAACAGTTAGAGGCCTTGTTGAAGGCGCTGGACAAGATACGGCCTCTGGTCTCGCTAGAGTCTGCTCATGCTGAACCCTGATTTTTTGATTAACAAGCAGCTAATCGCCAGCTCCTTTGCTGCCGCAGCAAATAGCTATGATGCTCATGCATCCCTGCAGCGTTATGTTGCAGATGAATTGCTGGGCAGGATGCAGACCAATAGCAATGTTCACCGAGTGCTAGATCTTGGCAGTGGTACCGGTTATTGCACACAAAAATTAATTAACTTGTATCCCAATGCAGAAATAATCAGCCTCGATTTAGCCCATGCGATGCTGAACTATGCCCGTCAGGCTCATAAAAACATGCAGCTTTCAGAAGTTTTTATTTGTGCTGATGCGGAAAACCTGCCGTTTCAAAATCACTCTATTGATTTGATTTTTTCCAGCCTTGCCATACAGTGGTGCCATGATGTATTCGCTCTATTTGCCGGCCTCAAACAGGTGCTCAAGCCCGGTGGGAAACTGCATGTTGCTACTTTCGGACCCGGGACTTTAAAAGAACTGGAATTGGCTTGGCGGCAAATTGATGATGCTGTCCATGTGAATCACTTTGACGATGAACAGAGAATCAGGCAGGCCCTGAAAGAAAATAGTTTTATGTCTATAAAACTGCAGCATCAATCGGAGGTGCATCATTATCCGAGCCTCACCGTATTGAAAAATGAGCTCAAATCAATCGGCGCACGTAATATGAATGCAGGCAGAATGCAGGGATTGAATGGGCGTAAGAAACTGCAGAAACTGATGAATGCCTTTGAAAAAAATGCAGTGGCATCGCTTGGCATTCCGGTGACTTACCAGGTTCAATTTATAAGTGCGCAGAGCTAAGTGATGAAAGCCAAGAGTTTTTTTGTAACTGGAACTGATACCGGAGTTGGCAAGACCTACGTCAGCTGTGCCTTATTGCAGGCGGCTAAAGAAGCAGGCTTAAGTACTGCCGCTATTAAACCGATAGCGGCAGGCGGCGAAAAGAACGAATCAGGTATCTTCAATGAAGATGCCCTTAAATTACAGTCAGCCTGCACACTGCAACTTGCCTATCAAGAAATTAATCCCCTTTGTCTGCAGCAAGCCATTGCTCCGCATATTGCCGCTAAAGCAGAGGGGGTGGTGCTGGATATTCATGAACTTGCAAACTCAGTCCAGGCTATTATCGACAGGCAAGCAGACCTCACGCTAATCGAAGGGGCGGGGGGCTGGCGAGTGCCGATGGATAATTACAATACCCTAGCCGATCTTGCTCGCTTAGTGGCGCAACCGGTAATTCTGGTCGTGGGCATGCGGCTGGGTTGTCTCAATCATGCCCTGTTAAGCATGCAGGTCATTAGACAGGATGGCGTAAAACTGCATGGTTGGATTGCCAACCAACTGGATCCTGCAATGTCGGCATATCAGGAGAATCTGGAAACACTAAAGAACATGATTGATGCGCCTTTGCTAGGCGAACTTAAGTGGCAGCAGAAAAGCTTCACGCCTTCACTGGTAGTTAATAAACTGATGGGCTGATGAAATATTTCGGGCATATTCAATAGACCCCACAAACTTGGCGGTTTTTGTTATAATGTCGCCTTAAATTTGCTCCGGATTTACGCTCCGACTCGCAAAGGTTAATAGCATGGCAAGCAATCGTATTGTCGTCTGTGCCCTGTATCATTTTGTCAGGCTGGACGATTTTGAAAATCTGCAAAAGCCTTTACTGGATTTGATGCAAGCTTCCCAGGTTAAAGGTACGTTTCTACTTGCCCGTGAGGGTATCAATGGCACCATTGCCGGTCCTCGTGAAGGCGTAAATGCTGTTCTAGCTTGGCTGAAGGCCGACTCTCGTCTGCAGAATTTGGATTACAAGGAGTCCTTTGATGAGGATTACCCCTTTTATCGAAGCAAGGTGAAGCTGAAAAAAGAAATTGTCACTTTGGGGATTGAAGATATTGACCCTAACTACAAAGTTGGCACTCATGTTGATCCTAAGCACTGGAACGCACTAATCTCAGATCCTGAAGTATTGCTGATCGATACCCGAAATAATTATGAAGTGGCAATAGGCACCTTTAAAAATGCCATCAACCCTGAAACCAAAACATTCAGTGAGTTTCCCGACTATGTCAGGAAAAACCTAAACCCTTCGAGGCATAAAAAAATTGCTATGTTCTGCACAGGCGGTATTCGCTGTGAAAAGTCTACTGCTTATTTGAAAGAGAATGGATTTGATGAGGTTTATCACCTTAAGGGCGGCATCCTTAAATACCTTGAAGAGGTGCCGCAATCTGAATCACTCTGGGAAGGTGAATGTTTTGTTTTTGATAACCGCGTGTCAGTGGATCATGGTTTGCACAAAGGAACTTATGACCAATGTCATGCCTGTCGACTACCGATAACACAAGCAGACAAGCAACATCCCCATTTTGAAAAAGGTGTCTCCTGTTCACATTGCTATGAGGACTTGAGCGAAAACCAGAAAAAAGCTTTCAAGGAACGTCAGAAACAAATTGAGCTTGCTCATACCCGCGGTGAAGAACATCTGGGTTCAGAAGTCAGGACCACGATTGCTGAGAGAAAATTACGCAAAAAGGCTATTAAACAAAAACAGAAAGAGTTGAACATTAATCAAATTTGATACGGATTTAAGTGTTAGAATTCCCCGCAAATTTTAGGGTAGAAAAAGGAAATTAAATGAATAAAAAGCTTGTATCTCTGCTAGTTACCTTATTTCTGATTGTCAGTGGTCTTTACTGGGTTTTTGGTTTGCCCAGTGTCGGCAATCCAGAAATTCCAAGCTCAGCAGAAGCCATTGCACGGGGTGAATATCTATATAACGCGGCGGGCTGTAATGCCTGTCATCAGGTCGGTGAAGCCGAAGGGCCTACTGGGGGTTATGAGATTGAATCTCCCTTTGGCGGGATATTTGTCACCCCCAACATTACACCACATGAGGAAAGCGGAATTGGTGGCTGGACCGGTCGAGATTTTATTCTGGCGCTTAAACACGGCCGCAGCCCTGATGGTGGTTTTTACTGGCCAGCGTTCCCCTATCGATCCTATATGGGTATGACAGATGAGGAAGTACTGGATATCGCCGCGTTTATGATCACACTGCCACCTATTGCCAGCGAAGAACATGAGCATGATCTGCCTGCCTGGCAATTCAGCTGGATGATGTCTGGCTGGAACATCATGGCGGATTTTCTCGAGGGAGAAGCGCCTGCTGTGGCAGATGTCCCCCAGTTACAGCGTGGTGCACATCTGGCCAGGCATTTTAGTCATTGCGGCGAATGTCATACACCACGTAATACGTTGGGCATGAGCGATCTAGCTAATGAGTTTGCCGGTCAGGAAGGGGTAGTCACTTTTCCTCTGACTCCAGAGGGGCTGTCGGCATACTCCTATGAAGATTTTGTTTTCTTCCTGCAGGACGGATTTACCACCAATTTCGAGCAGGTTGGAGGAGAAATGCTGGACGTGATCGATCATACCAGCCGTTTGACTCTGGAAGACCGTGAAGCATTGGCGGCATTCTTTAAACGGGACTGGTAAGTCTGAAATCCAGAACAAAAAAAAGCAGCCACTGGCTGCCTTTTTTATTACCTGTAATTTAATCAGGATTATTCAGCACGATAAGCATCGTGGCAGGCTCCGCAAGTCGGGCCAACCTGCTGAATGGCGGCACGGACACCACCTGCACCCTGGCTATTGATGATATCGATAGCAGCAGCAGCGCCGTTTACTAGATCCATGGCCCGAGACTCAAAGCCGCCCATGTCAGTCCAGATGCGGTCAAGTGCACGTGTTTCAACACTAAACTCAGTAGTATTGGCAGCGAAAGCCGGAGCGATCATGCCCGCAAGCACTTGAACATTCTCAAGTGCATTTAGAGCTAAGTCCTGATCGAAATCACCACCACGGGCCATACCCTGCAGAGGGCCCATATTGAAAGCTAGCAGTTTAAAAACAGCCTGTCTGGTTTCGGTATCTGCAACAGCCTGCTGCTCTGGAGAGCGTCCCTGGCCAAAGCTGTTGATTGACATAATTGAGCCAATTACGGCTATTGCAATTATCATGGCACGTTTCATAATGTCTTCCCCATTCTATAAACGTTAATTAAATCTTTGATCAGGCCCGGCTCAGCCTGATAACTAAATATAGTCGCGATTAATATCGCGGGTGGCTAAGTTTACAGCCGCATGCTTATAAAGTCACTATTTGCCGGACTTGCTGGCAACAGGCTGTTCAGCACCCTACCTTAAATATCATAAATTCTGGATCACAATTATCGCTTAAATATGCAAATTTGGAGGAGTTTACGGTGCTATGAAGAGGTAAGACACCTACCTTTTCACATACAAAGATTGACCTGAAACCACCTCTCCGCTAGGGTTCGCTATCCGGTAGCCGATTAAAAGAGTAGTGCTGATGACTAGCAAAAAAGCCAAATTCAACTTCGAAGATGCCATTGAACAATTAGAAGAATTGGTGGAAGCGCTTGAGGAGGGTGATTTGAGCCTGGAAGAGTCTCTTAAGGCCTTCGAAGATGGGATCAAACTTACCCGGGAATGTCAGCTTGCACTGGAAAATGCAGAACAACGTATCCAGATTCTGACCAAAGACAGTGAGCTGCCAGAGTCAGAAGATTTCGATCTTGAGTCTGATCAGGATTAGCAAGCCATTATTCAGGCTATTTGCATGGCTCCCAGCCTTTCATGACTATCGAGCAATATCTTGTAGATAAAAAATATCGGGTTGAGGCAAAACTCGGTGAAATTCTTTTGAATGGTGAAAATGCATCACGTCTTGAACGGGCAATGTATTATGCTGTGATGAATGGAGGCAAGCGTTTACGTCCCATACTCGCCTATGCAGCTGCAGAGGCTCTGGGGGCAGAGGCCGACTGTGCGGACATTGCAGCCTGCAGTATCGAGTGCATACATGCCTATTCATTGATACATGATGATCTGCCAGCCATGGATGATGATAACTTAAGGCGCGGCAAGCCTACCTGCCATATTCAATTTGATGAAGCAACGGCAATTCTTGCTGGTGATGCCCTGCAGAGTCTGGCATTTGAATTACTCTGTGATGCTCGACAGCAACAGATCACTGAAAATCTGCAACTGCGTATGCTGCAGGTCTTGACCAAGGCTGTTGGGAGACATGGAATGGTTGCAGGCCAAAGCATTGATTTTTATGGAACCGGACTGACAATCACCGAAGAAGATTTGGCTATAATGCATGGGCTTAAGACGGGGGCCTTGATCAGTGCCAGTATTATGCTGGGTGCCATGAGTACCGGCAAAGCGGATATCTTAGAGCTGGACTGTTTAGGTGAATATGCAAAAGCACTAGGACTGGCATACCAGGTAAAAGATGACATTCTTGATGTCGAAGGGGACACGGCGGTCATCGGAAAACAGCATGGCAAGGACGAGGCGCTCGGTAAAATAACCTACCCTACTTTATTGGGAATTGAAGGTGCTCGTGATAAGGCCATTAGTCTTTGCGATAAAGCGATTTCTGTACTAGACATATTTGGCAGTTCAGCAGACCCCCTTAGGGAACTGGCGAGCTACGTGATAAAACGAAACTTTTAAAGCAGTCTGTAACTAATGTTTGAAGAAATTCCTAAACAACGGCCACAAACTCCTTTGCTCGATAGCATTGATGACCCGTTGCAACTGCGCGAGCTGGAGATTGAACAACTTGAGCAACTGGCCAGTGAACTACGGGCTTTTCTGCTGTATTCAGTGGGAAAAACTGGCGGTCATTTTGGTGCTGGGCTAGGTGTTGTAGAGTTAACGATTGCACTTCATTATGTCCTGAACACCCCAGAGGACAGATTAATCTGGGATGTCGGACATCAGAGTTATCCACACAAAATTCTTACCGGCCGGCGCGAACGCATGTTCAGCATCCGCCAGAAAGATGGTCTGGCGGCTTTTAACAGTCGCAGTGAAAGTGAATATGACACTTTCGGTGTGGGTCATTCGAGTACCTCAGTTTCTGCTGCACTAGGCATGATGGTTGCCGCTAGAAAAACAGGAAGTAATCGAAAAATTGTCGCTGTCATTGGTGATGGTGCAATGACAGCCGGTATGGCCTTTGAGGCGCTCAATCATGCTGGCGAGCTGGATGAAGATATTCTGGTTATCCTCAATGACAACAACATGTCCATTTCAAAAAATGTTGGCGGTCTTTCCAGTTATTTTGCCCGGATGTGGGCCAGCAAGCCTTATAATTTTTTGCGTTCGGGTAGTAAAAAAGTTTTATCAAAAGTGCCACAGGCCTGGAAAGCGGCGCACCGGGCCGAGGAATACATGAAAGGGCTGGTTTCGCCTGCCACCATCTTTGAGGAACTCGGGTTTAATTATTTTGGCTTGATCGATGGCCATGATATTGAAGGGCTGGTAGAAATTTTGAATAACATCAAGGGCCTCAAAGGCCCCCTTCTGCTGCATGTTATTACCCAGAAAGGCAAAGGTTATCTGCCGGCTGAGGAAGATCCTTACGGCATGCATGCTCTGAATAAAATGGCTTCCGCTGAAGAAAAACTGAATCAGGTCTCCACCATCCCGACCTATTCAGACATCTTTGGGCAATGGCTGTGTGAGATGGGAGAGCAGGAAGACCGCTTGATGGCGATTACACCGGCCATGGGTGAAGGTTCCGGCATGCGCGATTTTGAAGAGCGCTACTCGGATCGGTTTTTTGATGTGGCGATTGCCGAGCAGCATGCTCTCACCTTTGCTGCTGGTATGGCCTGCGACGGTTTAAAGCCGGTCGTGGCAATTTACTCGACCTTTCTACAGCGAGGTTATGATCAGTTGATACATGATGTTGCCCTGCAAAATCTGGATGTGCTGTTTGCCATTGACCGTGCCGGTCTAGTTGGTGCCGATGGGCCAACGCATGCAGGCAGCTTCGATCTGAGTTATCTGCGCTGCATTCCCAATCTGGTGGTCATGGCGCCGAGTGATGAAAATGAATTGCGTCATATGCTTTACACCGGGTTTCATATTAATGGCCCTGCAGCCGTCCGGTATCCGCGGGGCAAAGCCTCTGGCTGTCAGATGGATGCTTCTATGAAAATGCTGGAACTCGGCAAAGCTAAAGTCAAACGCCATGGTACGAGAACTGCGATTCTTAATTTCGGCACGCTGATGAAGGTCGCTGATATCAGCGCTAATGAACTGGATGCCACATTAGTGGACATGCGCTTTGTCAAACCACTGGATGAAGCCCTGATACGCCAGCTGGTAACTGAACATGACTTACTGGTGACGCTCGAGGAAAATACCGTCAAGGGAGGTGCCGGCTCTGGTGTGAATGAGTTCCTAGAAGCGGCAAATCTGAATGTGCCGGTACTCAACCTCGGTTTACCGGATCGCTTTCTCGGTCATGGCAAAGTGGAAGAACTATTAGCTGAATGTGGGCTCGACACCAGCGGCATCACGGCAGCCATCACAAGCAAGCTGCAGGCTCTTGAGAAGTCTGCCTAAAACATTTTCCTCTCGTCATCTGGAATGTGAGGAATACCCTCCTCTGGCACCAGATCAAATTCCGAAATCAGTAACTGGGACGGATGAAGGCTTGCTCAGACAGAATCTCGAACTGCAATCACCCTAGTTAACCTGCCAGGTATGTCCGCTGTTTAACAAAGCGTTGATATCGCCTTTGCCTCTGGCTTCCTGAACATTGATACGCTGTTCAAAAAGATTGTCGACATAGGCCTCTTTTTCTTGGAAATAAATCACGCCCACGGCAACCGGAAAATCCGGTCCACACATAGCCGCAATCAACTGTGCCAGTGCCTTGTTGCCCTGATCATGAACTAGCACGTCTTCAATTGGGCAATCTCTACCAATGCTAACCACTTCCAGGCATAGCTTTTCTTTATTGAGACGAATCCCCTTATTGTTTCCCAAGCCAAAAACTAATGGTTTCCCATGTTCTACTTCAACTTTAAAGTCAGCAGCAATTTTTTTGTCTTTGACCGAGTCAAAAATACCATCGTTGTAGATAGGGCAGTTCTGTAGAATCTCGACAAAAGATGCACCCTGGTGTTCATAGGCCTGTTTGATCACTCCACTTAAGTGTTTCATTTCAGTATCGATGGAGCGCGCTACTAATGGCGCACCTGAGCCTAGTGCAATTCCACAGGGTGAAAGTGGCTGGTCAACCGAGCCTTCCGGTGTTGAGGGTGAACGTGTACCGACTTTGGAGGTTGGCGAATATTGCCCCTTGGTGAGGCCATAAATTTCGTTATTAAAGAGCAGCATGGTCAGGTCGACATTACGACGTAAAGCATGCAGGGTATGGTTACCTCCAATACTCAGGGCATCACCATCGCCGGTGATCACCCACACATCCAGCTCTGGGTTAGCGAGTTTTACACCAGTTGCCACCGACGGAGCGCGGCCATGGATGGTGTGAAAGCCATAGGTGTTCATGTAATAGGGAAAGCGTGATGAGCACCCTATACCAGAGACAAAGACCTGGTTTTCCCGAGGTCGATCCAGCTCCGGCATTAGCTTCTGAATGGTTTTCAGAATGGCGTAATCACCACAACCCGGACACCAGCGCACTTCCTGGTCGGAGCTGAAGTCTTTAATGCTTAATTTGCTGACTGCTTGGTTCATAGCTTTCTCCGCTGCACATCAAGCCTGATTAAGCTCAGTCTTAATAGCACTAACTATTTCGCTTATTTTGTAAGGCTGGCCGGACACTTTATTCAGGGCCCTAGCATCGATCAAGTATTCCGAACGCAGTAGTTTGACCAGCTGGCCTGTGTTCATTTCCGGCACCATTACACGATCATAACTGGAAAGCAGCTCTTTCAGGTTGCCCGGTAAAGGCCACAAATGGCGAATGTGGATATGGGCTACATCAAGGCCTTCTTTTTGACAACGCTTAACCCCCTGATGGATGGCGCCATAGGTAGAACCCCAGCCAACCACGACCAGTTTGCCCTGCGCTTTGCCAAGAGCGACCCTCTGTAGGGGAATATCATTGGCAATCTGGTCAATTTTGGCTTTACGGGTATCCGTCATCTTTTGATGGTTATCCGGGTCATAAGAAATATCACCGGTTTCATAGCTTTTCTCGATACCTCCAAGGCGATGCTCAAGACCCGGTGTACCCGGTTTCGCCCAGATACGCGAGAGGGTTTTTTCGTCACGCAGGGATGGCTTGAAGCCCTCTGTCTCCGAGTGGAACTTCACCGGAAAGGCTTCATAGTGATTAATATCCGGTATCAGCCAGGGTTCCGAGGCATTGGCGATATAGCCATCGGAAAGCAGAATAACTGGGGTCATGTATTTGGTGGCCAGGCGGACCGCCTCAATGGCGGTATCAAAGCAGTCTCCCGGATGACTGGAAGCAATGACCGGCAGCGACGTATCACCGTGACGGCCATAAATAGCCTGCAGTAGATCGGATTGTTCGGTTTTGGTGGGCAGACCAGTGGAGGGACCACCGCGCTGGGTATTGATAACCACCAGCGGCAGTTCAGCCGATACGGCCAGCGAAATGGCTTCCATCTTAAGGGCAATACCCGGTCCGGCACTTGAGGTGACGCCCAGCGAACCGGCAAAAGAAGCACCGATTGCAGCACAGACGGCGGCTATTTCGTCTTCCGCCTGGAACGTAATGACATTAAATTCTTTTCTGGCTGCTAGTGTGTGCAGGAGATTGGAAGCCGGCGTAATTGGATAGGACGCAAACAGTATTGGTAGGCCAGCCAGCTGGCCTCCGGCAAGAAGCCCCCAGGCCAGAGCGGTTGTACCATTCACGTTACGATAGGTGCCGGCCTGCTGTTCCGCCTTGGGAATTTTATAGACTTCAATACCGCTGGGTAATTCTGCTGTTTCCCCAAATGCATAACCAGCATTTAATGCAGCGATGTTGGCATTGGCGATATCAGCCTTACTGGCAAATTTGCTGCGCAGCATGTCAATGGTGCTTTGTTTTTCACGGTCAAAAAGCCAGAACATCAGGCCCAGGGTCCACATGTTCTTGCAGCGAAGGGCCATCTTGTGACCGAGATTGAACTCTTCGACAGCAGCAATCACCTGCGCAGAGATATCGATGGATAAGACTTTATAGGCATCCAGAGAGCCGTCTTCTAGCGGATTTTTTTCGTACTTTGCCTTTGCCAGATTTTTATCATTAAAGGCTCCACTATCAGCAATGATCAGCCCCCCCGGCACGAGATTTTTTAGGTTGGTGATCAACGCTGCCGGGTTCATTGCTATCAGTACTTCAATGGCATCGCCGGCGGTGCTGACCTCATCGGAACCGAAATAAATCTGGAAAGCCGATACACCAAAAGTGGCCCCTGCAGGCGCGCGAATTTCTGCTGGAAAATCTGGAAATGTTGATAGGTCATTGCCGTGTAGAGCCGTAGCTAGGGTGAAATTGGTCCCTGTCAGCTGCATGCCGTCACCGGAGTCACCGGCAAAACGTACTACAATATTCTGGTGCTTTTCAGTCTCTACAGACATAGTTGATCTCTTGGTCAATATCGCTCACTGGATCCCAGTATGGAATCAGTCTGCCAGTCTGCAATAAAGGAAGTCACAAAAGGAGCGAAAAAATAGAATGCAAATTATAGCAATCTCAAGGGAAATATTGCTATAGCTTGCGTATTTTGGCATTGTTTGCCTCCGTAGGCATTTTGGTGTTTAGAGTCGGTAAGCCATGACAAAAAGTTCAGATAAGAAAATCAGGCGGGAAGCGAAAAAACAACAGGCCCGGCGCCAGGAAAAGCAGCAGCAGTTTTTAATAAAAGCGCTGCTGGTCATCCTAATACCCGTTGTGCTCTTTGTTTTGTTCGAGGGCATGTTCGGTGGAGCGCCGGTATATCCGCCGGATGAAGTTTCCAGCACGGACCATGTCCAGGGGCCAGTAAGTGCCCCGCTGACCATTACCCTTTACGGTGATTTCCAATGCCCCACCTGTGCAACTGAAGCCATGCTTCTAGCGCAGGCCTGGGCGCGTATTAGCGATCGGGTAAGGCTTGTTTTCCGGCATTATCCATTGGATACCTATCCGCATTCGTTTGAAGCGGCCCGTTATGTCGAAGCAGCTGGACTGCAGGGCAGATTCTGGGAAATGTACAATATCATCTATGGTGATCAGGCATCCTGGGCACCTTTACCGGATGCCACTGCGGCTTTTGAGAATTATGCCGAGCAGCTGGGATTGGACATCGAACGGTTGAGTACTGATGCACAATTGCCGGTAGTCCGGGAGAAAATTCTTGCAGATCAGCGAGGCGGGAACCGTGCGGGTGTGCGAGCAACCCCAACCATTTTTTTTAATGGGGAAATCATGCCAAACCCGCGCACAGCAACCGAACTCATCGGTATGGTCAATCAGTATCTATCTGATTAGAGAAACCTGGCAGGATTATTCAGAAGTTGCCAGAACTCGGAGTGTCGTCAGCAGCTCATAGGAAGCGTAGCCATCGGTTGGCATGCCGGATTGTTCCTGAAAGGTTCTGACGGCAGCACGCGTTCTCGAGCCGAGTATGCCATCTGGCTCACCAACATCAATGCCCAGAGCATTCAGCAGTTGCTGCAATTCAATTACTTCAGTGCGGTTCAAGGCGCGCTCATCGGTTTCTGGCCAGTGCTGAATTGGGTCGCCACCGAGAAAAAGATCAGCCAGATGCCCGACTGAAATGGCATAGAAAGTTGAGCGGTTCCATACCATAGTGGTACGGAAGTTGTTGTATACCAAAAAAACAGGACCATTGGCGCCGGATGGAAGGATTACTGAACCCTCGATGCCTGAGTTACCCAATGGGCTGCCATCCGCGCGTTGAATGCCCAGCTGGTTCCATTCCATGACACTTTTGCGGACGCCTGTACCTGTCTGGGTGTAATCGAAACTCGCAGGCAGAATGATTTCCCGCCCCCAGCGCTCATCTGACTGCCAGCCGGATTCAGAAAGAAAATTTGCAGCTGAGGCAAAAATATCCGGTAGGCTGTTCCAGATATCGATGCGCCCATCGCCGTCACCATCAACGGCATAACGATCAAAAGTGGAAGGCATGAATTGGCATTGTCCCATGGCGCCAGCCCAGGACCCGGTCATGGCTTCAACGTCGATGTGGCCTTCATCTAGAATTTTCAGTGCGGTCAGTAATTCGTTACGAAAAAAACTACTACGTCGCGGATCATAAGCCAGTGTTGCCAGAGCATTAACGACAGAAAAGCCGCCGGTGAAGTCACCGAAATTACTTTCCAGCGCCCAGAATGATACTAGGTAGTGAGGTTGAACACCGTACTCCTCATATATACGGTTGAATAATTCGCTGTGTTCTTGCAGAAGTGTACGACCACGCTCAATACGAGCCTGACTCAGACGATTGTTGAGATAATTGGAAAAGGTCTGGACGAATTCTGGCTGACTCCTGTCTAACTCAATAACTCTGGGAACGGGTTCTTCAACACTTGCCAGTGCCCTATCGAAAATTTCCTCCCTGATACCCAGTGTCAGTGCTTCTGAGCGTAAATCTTCGAGCCATTCGGCAAAGATTTGCTGCTGGGCATTGGCAGCAAGACTGAAAAAAAATAGGCCAAACAGGAGAAAAAATCTGCTCAGAAACTGCCGGGGAAAAAAAGCAAAAATTAACATATTAGGCCCACTCAAATTTGTAGCCTACTGCGTACAAGGAATGAATTAACTCAACACCGGGTAACTGAACATCAATTTTTTTGCGTAGCTTTTTAATATGGCTATCGATGGTCCGGTCACTAACTACACGCCCGTCTGAATAAATTTTGTCGACCAGTACAGCACGTGAAAAAATTCTGCCTGGTTGATCGGAAAGTACTTTCAAGAGCTGGAATTCAACGGCGGTCAGATCCAGATCATTGCCATCGATGGTTGCTTTATAGGTATCCATATCCAGCTTAAGGCCTTTATCTTCTAGCTTTTCACCACCATCCGAGCGACGCAGCACTGCTTTGACTCGGGCTACCACTTCACGGGGACTGAAAGGCTTGCAGATATAGTCATCTGCACCAAGTTCCAGGCCCAACAAGCGGTCAATTTCCTCAACTTTGGCGGTAATCATTATCACTGGTAACTGCGAGTTGCGGCGTATGTCCTTACAAATTGCCATGCCGTCCCTGCCGGGCAGCATTAAATCAAGCAACACAAGATCTGGCTGGTTTCTTTCCATCCAGGAAGTGACCTGATCGCCATTTTGAATCATGCTGGTTTTATAGCCGTTGCGCTCGAGATAATCTTTCAGCAGGGTTGCCAGTTTTACTTCATCTTCGACAATTAAGATATGCTGCATCGTTATTTCCAAATTTTTAAACCAGACCAGTTTAAGTCCTCGCCGAGAGCTGAGCAAACACTCTTTTGCGCTTCCCGATTAGCTAGACTTGCGTTGAGGCAGAGTGATGGTTAATTTCAAGCCCTTCATATCGGAGTGTTCTGCTTTAATAATGCCTTCATGGGCATCAACAATATTTTTACAGATGGCCAAACCCAGTCCTGAACCGCCTTTTTCCCGGTTACGTGAGGTATCAATGCGATACAAGCGGTTAAATAGATTGTCCAGATCCTTGTTAGTCACCCCAGGTTCAGAATCACTCCATTCAACGATGACATTATCATCCTGGTCATTAATGCTGATGTTTAGTTTGCCACCGCTATTGGTATAACGGCAGGTATTCTGCAGGAGGTTATCAAACAGTTGCCTTAGCCGCTTAGGATCGCCAAAAACATGAACATGCTTCTTTTTTTTGAGAGACGAGGTATTCAGCGATATTTTGATTTGGTTTTTGTGAATCAGGTTTTGAAACATCTCAATGGATTGTTTCAGCAGAGGCAGCAGGTTGATTTTTTCTTTGGCATAAACCAGGGCGCCGATGTCAGACATGGAAAGTTCATGCAGATCATTGACCAATGTATTCAGGTGCAAAACTTCCTGATGCCAGGAGTTGAGACTATCCGGATTCAGCGGACGTATACCATCCTGAGCAGCTTCAAGTTCACCTCGCAGTATGGCCAGCGGAGTTCGTAACTCATGGGAAATATCAGCAATCCACTGACGTCTGGCCATCTGGTTCTGGTCCAGTGTTCTGGCGAGCGAATTAAAATCATTAGACAGCAGACTCAGTTCATCGGAGCCTTTTACCCTCAGGCGCGAGCTGTAATCTCCGGCCGCCAGTAAGCGGGTTCCTGAAACCAGATCCTGAATTGGTTGTACGAGGTAGGAAGAAACCGGCAGGGCAATGCCAGTGGAAATGACGACCAGCACAATTGCCAGGAAGAGGAAAGTGCTACCCTGTGATTCAATGAACAATTGGTCGGCTCGTTCTGATAATTCCTGACGGCTTGTAACCCCGAGATAACCGACCGTGTAACCATCAATATTTATTGGGTTGAGGTTGGCCAAAGGTAATGCTTCTGGATCGCCGAAAATGATGTCCATGTTTTCATCAAGCAGCAGCAGGTGGGGCCTTGCCGGGCTGTATTCAGAAGAAAAATACCAGTCATCATCTGCTAACAGGGGGGGAGGGCGGCGGAAAGCGTCTAGAGCGCTGGGGTCATTAGTAAGAATGTTTCTATCTTCCAGCGCAGACTGAATC
>JAYQVM010000037.1:0-16675 GCA_038148435.1 Gammaproteobacteria bacterium
CCCTGTTATTAGGGAAAAACAAAGAGGGTTTCGCAGAAGACTCCGCACACCGCCACATTTCATAAAATCCCTACTCGATACCTCCTATTTTTGGAGGGCGCAAGCGACATACAAGCTCAACCTGATGTTTTCTCTTCCACAGAATAGAAATACTCCATAGAATCGAGACTACATTATAACAAGATCAAAAGTTGTCCCCAGGGGAAGCTCATAAAATGTCAAATCAGAAAAATTCTGAGGACGGGATTGCAGACCTTGAGCGTCGTATCGACACCATTCAAAACATGAGCGATGCTGAAATTGGAACCTTTTATCGATTTGACTGGATCGTGCTCATCCTAATTTCGATAGTGATTCCGGTGATTGTTGTGGTGTGTGCGCGATGAACGGAGATATTCCAGGGAATCCCGAAGAAGTATCGACCAGGCTGCTAAGTGTCTATGGCCGGGAGCCTCTCCTGCCCGGTGATCGTGAATATAAGACCTGGAGTGCTCACGGTACGTGTTTCGCATATGCCGTCGCAACCTGGTGCTTTCTTACAGGCGGCTATGCCGCGTCACTGGTCGGCGCTGTTCAGGGTATGGTGTGCCTGATCGCGGGCAACCTTATCGGCGTATTCTTGGTCGGTGCGTCTTTATCGGCGGGTTGTCAGCGCTACGGTATCGAGCAGATTGATTTCTGTAAACCATCGTTTGGCCAGAACGGCGCTCGTGTCGTCCTGATTTTATATCTGCTCAATATGATCGGCTGGTCTGGGCTGATTCTCGTCATGTTCGGCAATGGCATCGTAAATATCGTTGAGGCGTTTGGATATCATGCCCCGAGTTGGATTGAGGGTGCTGGCGTCGCATTGGGTATATGGCTGACTTACATCATCACGACGCGCGGCGTGCACCTGTTGAGCTTGTTCAACTCCATCATAACACCAGCGCTAATTGTAATCATCGCGTTTATGTTCTATGTGCTCATCAGCTCGCATGGATGGGCGGAGATTCTTGCCGCAGAACCACTGGATCCCTTGCCATCTCCGTGGATGAATTATGCAGTATGTCTCGAGCTGGGCATCGCTTCCGGGATGTCGTGGTGGGGTGGTATAGGCTTCCTGGCTCGAAACACTAAGACTCGGCGAAACGCCATTTATCCCGAAGTCCTGCAGCTGGGCCTAATATGCGGCATCGTCTGTTCGGTCGCGCTTTTTTCAGGACTGGTGGTCGGATCTGACGACCCGACAAAATGGATGGTGCCGCTTGGCGGCGTATTCATGGGTGTGTTGGCCTTGCTCTTCGTAGCGCTTGCCAATATCACCTCTACATCCGTATCAATATTCGCGAGCGGCCTTGCATTGCGTCACGTGCCGGCACTGCACAAAACAGGCTGGCGTATGATCATTGTGCTAACAGCCGTGCCTCTCACATTCTTTGTCGTGTGGCCCAGTCAGCTTTATGATCTCGGCGATGCATTTCTCGCCTTCAACGGCACCATGCATGCCCCAGTTGGAGGAGTTTTGCTGGTTGACTACTTTTTTCTGAGAAAACAGCAACTGCATTTGCGCTCTATTTTCGAGGCCGCACCGAGTGGGCAGTACTATTACCATGGCGGGTTCAATATTCTCGCCCTCGCCTGCATCGTCATTGGCCAACTGACTTATTTCTGGGTGTACAACCCTTTCACAGACGAGGCGCAACCGATATTCCAGCTCCTACCAGCTTCCATCGCAGCTTTCGTCCTGCCGGCTGTGATCTATTGGGTGGGCATGTTTTTGCTGCGCATCAGAACTCGGCAAAAAACCGAGGTGAAAGAGGCGATGGTCATGGAAAAGCTAGTCGAACCGAATATCTGATATTTGCATATTATTAAAATTTTTCAGGTTTTGTAGTCAATATAGTATCGGATATGAGTGATAATCTCTAAGAAAATCAAATTGGTCCATATTATGATTATTAATAAAATTTATAAAATTAAATTTTTAATTCTAGGAATTATGCTGTCAACTTTTAGCACTATGGCAAATGCTCAAGAAGCTGATTTTTATAATTTACCCTTGCCGGGCCCTGCGACACTTCAAACGCTAGATTTTAATAATGTTGACTTTAAGCCTCTATCGATTCCTGGTTTAAATCAGGATTTTTTTTATGAGGGCTCTGAATTACATTCACATGTTGAGTCGCTGGTGAATATTGCATTACAAAGTAGAGATAGAAATCCTAAACGCTGGGGGAATTTTTCAGGCTTTCCGGAAGAAGAAAAGGTAATAGCATATATAAGAAATGAACTTGAAAATGCGGGTGTTGGAGATTTTGATGTTCGGAATTTTGACCAGGAACCTTGGTCCTTGACGACAGATTGGAGCGTCCGCCTGATTGGTTCGGACGGACAATCAATTGAGCTTGAATCTGCAGTTCCAACAGATGTTGGTACTCGAAGTATTATCGATCCAATTACAGCACCATTGATTTACGTTGGCCGCGGATCAGCGGTAGATATAGCCGGTAAAGATCTTAATGGGAAAATTGCTGTGATAAGAGGTGAAGCCGCTCCAAATTTTTACGATTTTGTAAGTAGAGAAAATTTGAATAGATTGACTGATGCTGGAGTGCTTGGAGTTGTGAGATTATGGGATACACCAGGAAACATGCAATTGCATCTGGGAGCTTGTCCAGAAATATCCTGTGTAAACCTAGGTGGTGAAGATAGCGCATTTTTAGAGGCAGTTCTGGCTGAAGCTGCTAATGCCGGCGAACTCGAAGAGATAATGATATCGCTAGATTTTACTGTAGAACGTGAAGTCAGAGGCGCTATTAACATGGTAGGAAAAATTTCAGGTTCTGCAGACACTAATGAAAATATCGTGCTTCTTGCCCACACGGATACCTGGTTTTCTGGCGCTGATGATAATGCCTCGGGGATAGCAGTACTAATTGGACTTGCTAATTATTTTGGTCGGCAAGGTTTTAATCCTGAGCATGATATATATTTCATTGCCACTCCAGGCCATCATCACGGCGCAGGAGGGTCAAGTTTCATTGTAGAGAACTATCCAGATATTTTTGAAAACAATATTATTTCTATAAATCTTGAACATGTGGCATCGACTGGAATTGCCAGAATTGATGCAAACTTGATGGATTTGAACAGGGATCAGTATGGAAACTTAATCGCCTCACTTTCTCCAACTAATTGGGATAGTTCCTGGCATGGAGTACAAGTTTCAAGAAAAACTCCATTTCTTCTTGATGCTTTAAAACAGGCTTCAGAAAATAACTTCTATACTGTTCCAGCCAATGTTTGGGAAGCCAGCTTAAGAATGCCCGGAGAGACAACTGCATTATTCGCAGACGGAGCGTTAGTTCTCCAAAGTGTTGAGACCAATTATTGGTATCATAGTTCAGGCTCTATGCCTGAAACTATTTCGCCTGAAAGCCTTGAAAGAGCATTGTTATTCTATAAAGATTTAATAATTTTCTTAGATCGCGGTTCAATAGACGAAGTACATGCTCAGTAATTTTTGATATTTATATTCATATAAAAAATAAAACTTTATGAAATTCGGCTGATTTCAAAGACGAGCCCTAATTTTTAATAGAAAAACCATAGGGGAAAAACGTGGCTGCTGATAAAACTAATAATATCGAACGTAGAAGGTTAATAAAGACGGTCGGTGCTACTGCTATTGCCGGCATTGCGATTAATTCAGCGCAAGTTAATGCACAGAGTTCAGCTATGAATACAGCTTTTGTTCCGCAAAAGCATACCGAGGATACCTGGATGGATGATATAAGGGGCAGCCATCGTGTATTTATCGATACCTCAACGCCTCAAGGTGGTGTCGATGCTCTGCGTTATGCTGCCAATATCCTCAATGCGCACATCAATTTCTATGCCGGGGCAGACGAAGACTATGCCATGATTATTTGTTATAGGCATGCTTCAACACCTTTTGCCTATAGTGATGAGGCGTGGAAAAAATATGGTGCAATTTTTTCCGGCATCATGAATTACAAAAACTCGGAAGGAGGCACCTCTTTTGATGGGAATCCTCTGAAAAAACCGGAAGAAAGTTTTCCCAGTATAACGGTTGAGGACATCGCTTTCAGAGGGGTTCATTATGCAATCTGTGAATCTGCTACCAATTTCATTGCTACAATGGTTGCCAATAATACCGGCTCAAGCCGAGAGGCCGTTCTGGAAGAACTTAGAGCGAATCCCATTAGAAACAGTCAATTCGTTCCTGCTGGGGTCATGGCCGCTACACGTGCCCAGGAATATGGGTACAGTCTTCTATATTCAGCTGGCTAGTCTCGAGCGTCCAGTCATATGAATAGTTAGGCCCAGACTTCTTGCTTCCGGCCAATCTATGACCAGTGGATTTATTTTATGATGTCTTAGCACCTCTAGACTAACTTGATTAAGGGTATTCGATTGCTATTCGGATGCAACTGAAATTACTTATTACATCTTGTCGATAGGCGGAATTCTATGCTTACTATGAAATTACTTAGACGCGTACTTTATTTGCTGCTATCAGTATCCCTGAGTGCTTGCACATTATTTACCGATAGCGCCTCTGAGCCGGTGTGGATCGACGTTCGTACGGTAGCAGAATATGATGAGGACCATATTGATAATGATCTGAATATTCCTCTGGGTAGTATAGATATTGATCAGTTTTCAAGCATGTTTGATAAAGATGATGAAATAAACCTTTACTGCCGTAGTGGTAATCGGGCAGGACAGGCAAAAAATATACTGGAGGCGGCGGGCTTTACCAATGTCAATAATATGGGTGGTATTGATGCAGTGAGGGAATTACGAGGATTGCCCTAAAAAGCTTAGCTATCGATCCGCGGAAGGGATGTATTAGCTGCGATTGTTAAACACTTATTTTCGTGAAAGAATGACTAGTCTAGAATGAAAAGACGCTTGCCTTGTTGAAAGATTCTGACAGGTAAAGCTTACTATAGTGAGGTAACCATGAAAAAAATGATAAAGATGATTAGCTCCATAAGAAGGGCGTTAGGTTTTCTAATGCTCATGCCCGCGCTGTTGATTTTAACGCAAAAAATTGCGCTCGCAGAACCCAAGCTTATTCCTGGATTCCTTTTTGTTGAAAATGCTTATTTGGAGCCCTTGGAGCTGAGTGAGAATCAGGCAGTTGCGCATTTCAGTATTAAAAACCTGCATGCAGATGACCCAATGGTTCTACTTGGTCTGACAGGTGAAATGTTTGAAGTGGCTGCATTATATGATTCTCAAGATAACATGAGGGAAGAATTGGTAATCAACCCCGGAGAGACGCTAACTGGACTCCGTGCCGTATTGAGTAGTATGGAGCTGTCCGATACCGATGCAAATACCATTGGAATCAACCTATTCATTCGTCGAGGCCTGCTTGCCATGGAAGCCATAGAAGAAATAAATAATGATGAAGGGCAAAATGGGGCTTTTTTCGGGGGCCTTAAGAATCGTGAAGCTGGCATTCCAAATGAGGATGAATATCTGGTGGCCTTCGATATCAGAAACTAACCACTAAATCTTGAAGGCTAGGAAGTGAATATTCGCTGAAAGTTGGGAAGATTAGGACAAAAAAGACTGTGAAAGTGGTTTTTATGTAATTGGCTTTAGTTGAGCGTAAAAAGTGGAAAAAAATAACAAATTAACAGGAAATCAATTTCCTTTATTGATTCATGATTTCTTTGCTTAAAATCCTTAAAATGTGAACATAACTAAAACAAAACTGAACGAGCAATAGCTATGAAAATAATACATCCGCTCATATCGCGTCTTTTATTGACTTTTCCATTGGCGCTGTTGAGTTCTAAAGCAGTTTTTGCAGAACCCAAACTATTCCCAGGCTTTCTGTTCGTGGAAAGTGCCTATTTGGAGCACTCTGGGGCAGCCGATGAAGCTGATATTTATTTGAGCATCAGGAATCTGCACCCAGATGATCCAATCGTACTGCTTGGTATAAGTGGTGACGAAGATGATGCTGTCGCAGCCATCATGTATGACGCTCAAAATGTCATGCTTCAGCAGATCGTAGTAAATCCAGGTGAAACAGTTTCAAGTATTCATGCTGTGTTAAGAAATGCAGACCTCTCTGCTGCCGAGGACGGTCAACTGGGCTTAAACATTCTTGTTCGACGAGGCTTGGAAGCCCTGCCGCCCGTTGAGGCAAGCGAAGGTACCGGCGGAGGAGCATTTTCCGGCGGGATCAAGGCACAAGAGGCGGGTATTCCCAATGAAGATGACTACCGAGTAAGTTTCGATATCAGAAACTGATATGGGCCGTTTATCCGTTGGCCAATTTCATCGTTTCCTTATTATAATTGAGCTATAAGTTCCAAGTTATATGGGAGTCTACAATCAACCCGCACAAGCGGGTTTTTTGTGAGCAAAAATTGTTGAAAAAATATCAAGTAACATTTCCCCAAAAGCATCTTAATTTACTTCGTGTAAAAAGTATAAGATAGTTAGAGTAATTTAAAATAATAACGCCATGTCGACTATTTACTTGCATCCCGATATCGGCAAACAAACTGTTGGGGAAATCTTATGAAACTGGCTGCAGCTGCCCATCCTCCTATCACTTTACTATTCTCATTCTTGTTACTGCTGCTGGGCTCTTTGCCTGCCGCCGCCCAGCAGGCATCTGGCTCAATCTTTGGAAACTTTATTGATCCTAACGGTGAGCTGGTCGAGCGCTTAAACACCCCGGTTTTTTTTACCAACCTTGAGACGGGAGAGGAATACACGGCGGATATGTCCAATGTCGGTCAATATGTCCTAAGCAACCTGCCGGCGGGCAACTATGAGCTGTATTTTCCATCCGGTTGCTGTATGTACCGCCCCTATACGGAAGAAAATGTGAACATTGCTGCTGGTGAAACCCTGCAATTCGATCTGAACTTGGATTGGGGTATCAACCTCGGGACCATTGGTGATGATCCAGGCATGCTGAGTAATGACATGCGCGCTCGGGCAGGAGATTTGTCGGGTTTGCCGACACCCAGACGGCTCGATGGCAAGCCTGATTTGTCCGGTATCTGGTACAACATTCTTGATCAGCGAAATAACCGTGGTCCCAGAATGCAGCCATGGGCACAGGAAATGGATGATCTGCTGAATGAGCTGAATGCACAGGGACCGGCATCCTACTGCCTCCCGCAAAGTGCCATTTTTACCACCTTGCCGTTTCCGTATAAGTTTATCCAGACCGACGAACTCATCATTCAGTTGGTCGAATTTGCTACGCCGGGCTTTCGTCAGATTTTTATGGATGGACGTGATATACCGGAAATCTGGAATCCCGCCTGGCTTGGCCATTCCACTGCAGTGTGGGATGGCGATACGCTAGTGGTGACCACCAATGGTTTCAATGAAATCACTCCCGGTTTTGGTGTACACACTGACCAGCTTGTGGTCACCGAGCGGTTCACCCGAACCAATTATGGCACCCTAATGATTGAGATTACTGCACAGGATCCGCAGGCTTTTGAAGAACCCTATACACGTTTCTATGAGGCAGGACTGACCCCAACCGAAGAAATTCTTGAGTTTGTCTGTGCCGAAGGTTTCTCTGAAGCCTTATATGACCAGGAACCCTGGCGGGGACGGCCATAAGCGCATATTAAACAGTATCTACTGAGATGCGATAAAGAAGCGAGGCTACTGTAAAAGTGGCTGTCAGGATTGAGTGGCTGTTTGCCGGTAAATTTTCTGCACCTCATCTAGCACGAAAATATCGGTTAATAGGCAGCGCAGGTGGCTTGATGCATTCAGGTTGTCAATCAGCTGCGAGCTCAGCGTGGGGGCATCATATACCATCTTTACCACTGTCAGCGCCGATAGCGCATCAGCTGTCAGTGTGCTGTTAAATGCCTGAATATTTTCTAAGTTTTTCTCGCCCGGCTGCAGGGCTTGTAAAAAGCCTTCCGAAATATGTTCAATGCTCCAGATCAGGTCCTGCAGAAAATCCCGAATAGAAGGGCCGTCTGCGCCATTGCCGGTAGCGGGTTCAGTTTTTCTACCCTGCGCGGCGTAGGCCAGCATGTATTCATAGGATGTTTCAATTTTCTCGATACAGCTATTTAAAAGATCAGCAGAATTTTCCGGCATATCAATCCTTGTTTAAGGCTGGTAAAGATGAATTAGCAAGGGGTCTTGCTCATTCACTTTGGTTTTGTGGCCACAGCTCCGGCTCATGGTTTCGTTCGTATTCTTCCTGACTGATCCAGCCTTTGAAGATCGAACGCAGGTACATCCGGTTCTCAGGGCGTACGGCAAAATAGACGTGCAGCATAATAACACTCACAAAACATAAAGCGATAAGGCCGTGAATAAAATAGACGATGCCCCAGGTATCGGCATTCAGCCAGTAGGGGTCTCTTTCCCAAAGCGGCGTATCAATTCTGACCATCATCATCAGGCCGGTTATGATGGCCGCCAAACTCATCATGGCAATGGCCAGGTGCATCAGTTTCTGGGCGCCGGAGTATTTGCCTGTTTTTTTGTTACGAACGGAAAAATCAGCACGGGATAGCATGATGCTGCTGCTGAGGCTTTTCCAGAAAAGTGAACGGCAGATGTGGATAAATAGAACTGCGCTGAGGATTAGGCCGGTTGTCCAATGTATAACAACTAGGCTGGCATCAAAGCCGTAAACTGGTAATAAACCACTAAGCAGCAGAATCAAAATGGATATAGCAAGAACCCAGTGAAATAGCCTGTCGATTAATTTATGCCTGACTATATGTTTTGAGCTCATTGAAGTAGTACACCTGCTACTGAAATTCACTTCATAGGTAGGGTGCTGACTACCTATTCTAATTCCGGCTCTGAGATTATAGGAAACAGCCTTTATGCAGGCAAATCATAAAGAAGCTTAATCCGCTAACACCGCTGCCCGTTTAGCGTGGTGCTTTACCGCGATTTAGACTTGAGCCTTACAAAAAAGGGAGATAGTATCAAGAACTACTCGAATGTATGAAGGATAACCAGTTTATGCGGCCTCATAATCAATCCAGAAGAAGTTTTATCAAAGGCATCATTGCCTCCGGTGCGGTGGTCTCGACCGGAGGTCTCATGCTGGTCAGCGGCTGTTCCGAAAACGTTACAACGCCTGCACCCGGGTCTGTTGAAAGACTTATCTCGCTCAATATAAATGGCACGGTTCGCCGAGTCGATGTTCTGCCCAATGAGACTCTGGCCATGACATTGCGTAACAAGCTGGGAATGACTGGTACCAATATCGGTTGTGATCGGGGCGAGTGCGGTGCCTGTAGTGTCCTGATTGATGGTGTGCCTAATAATTCCTGTTCCATGCTCAGTCATCGTGTAACTGGCAAGAACATTACCACAATTGAGGGCATTGCTAGTCCAGCTGGTGGGCTGCATCCGGTGCAGCAGGCTATGATCGATGAGCTTGCGCCTCAATGTGGTTTCTGCACGCCTGGTCAGGTCATCTCTTCGGTGGCACTTCTAAACAACAATCCTAACCCGACGCGTGAAGAGGCCCGCCAGGCGCTGGCAGGCAACCTCTGTCGTTGTGGGGCATACGATCATTACCTGAATGCTGTGCTACGCGCTGCAGAGGAGATGGCATAATGGCTGACAATCCCACTTACAACTTGATCGGTAAAGATTTCACGCCACCAGATATCGAAGCGAAAGTCACCGGCGCATCTACCTACTCGGAAGATTTCCGAATGGAGGGCATGGCCTATGTCAAAATGCTGCTGAGTCCAATGCCCAATGCCCGTGTCAGGAATATCGATGCTTCCGAGGCTCTGGCTATGGAAGGCGTATATGGTGTCATGACGGCTGATGATGTCCCTACTTTCCAGAATCCGGGAGAACAGATCCTTACTAACGAACCCAATTTTGTGGGCGAACCGATCCTCGCCATTGCCGCTGCAGATGAAGCAACCGCAGCCAATGCCCTGGAGCTGGTCAGGGTCGATTATGAAGAATTGCCTTTTGTGCTGGACCCGCTCGAAAGCCTCTACCCCGGTGGGCCTGATGCCTACCGTGGCGGCAACCTGGTGTCTTCCTTGCGTATCGAAGAGGAAGATGAGCTGGGTGATATCGGTGTTGTTAGTCATAAGTGGACAGCGCGAGACTTTGCTGCCGTGGAAGAAGGGCAGCTACCGATGGGAGAGCCAGCCATGGACTGGCAGTATGGAGATCTAGAAACGGCTTTCAGTGAAGCGGCACTGGTACTGGATGAAAGCTTTGTCACGGCGTGTAATTCACATCACAGCATGGAGCCCCGAAGTGCACTTTCTTACTGGCAAAATGGTAAATGCTATGTACATGGTTCGACCCAGAGCCAGATGTTTGTGGTGCCTGGGCTTGCCGGGCTTATAGGAATTCCGCCCAGTGATCTCGTCTATATTTCAGAATTTTGTGGCGGCGGCTTTGGTTCCAAGGGCTCGGCCTATGCCGTCATGGCAGTGCCGGCGTATTTTTCGCGCTTGATTAATCGTCCCTGTATGCTCCGAATCACTCGTGCCGAAGAATACTACCTGGGTTCTGCTCGAGCGAGCTTCCAAGGCAGGGCAAGGCTGGCCTTCAATGCACAGGGCAAGATGACAGGTGCTGATATTTATATTGTGCAGCAGGGTGGTGCCAAAAACCCCTTTGGTGACTATGGAGCAGCAGGTGGAATGGTTGCACTGGTTTATACCCCTGAGAGCATGCGTTTCAGGGCTATCCCCATCGGCACCAATACGACACCCTGTGGACCACAGCGTGGCCCCGGCCAGAATCAGATGTCAGCTGTCATGGAACCCTTGATGGATAAGGCTGCCAATGCGCTGGGCATAGATCAACTAGAAATCCGCCGTATCAACGCTTCCAATCATGACACGCTGACCGGAGGTCCAGCTCAGAGCCGACAAAAAGTATCTAGCTCTTACATGCTGGATGCCATTGATATGGCGGCAGAGCGTTTCGACTGGGCCAGCAAGTTCGCACGAAATGGCGAACGCAATGGCTCCAAGGTCATTGGCGTCGGTATCGGTCAGGGTTATCACTCGGCGGGCATTTCTGGTTTTGATGGGCTGCTGAGAATCTTACCCGATGGCAAGCTACATATTCACACCGGTGTCGGCAATCTCGGTACCTATTCGTATGCCTCGACTTCCCGTGTTGCTGCAGAAGCACTGGGCGTTAGCTGGGATAACTGCGTTATCGAACGTGGTGATACCAGTAAGCACTTGCCCTGGACTATCGGGCAGTTTGGTTCCCTGACAACCTATACCATGTCGCGGGCTAATTACGCTGCTGCCATGGATGTGAAGCAAAAACTTCAGGAAATAGCCGCCATGGATCTGGGTGGAGAACCCGGTGATTATGAGCTGGCCAATGAAACCGTCGTCAACTCATCTGATGCGAGTCTGAGCATGTCATTTGCCCAGGCAGCTCAGCGAGCACTGGAGCTGGGTGGTAAATACAGTGGTGAAGATCCCAATGATACCAATCCTCTTACGCAGGCCTCAGTTGCCGGTCTGGCTGGTACCGGTCTGATAGGAGTAGCCAGGGACACCACACCGCTCAATGAGCACATATCGGCCATGGTGGCGACCTTTGTCATGATTGAGTTGGATACCGAGACCGGTCAGTACGAGATTCTTGAATTTGTCAGCTCCGGTGATTGCGGCACAGTAAACCATCCGCTTGGCTTGGCCGGGCAATTACGTGGAGGTGCCTGTATGGGGATTGGCATGGCGCGGACAGAGCGTCAGATCTATGACCCGCAGAACGGTTTGCCGGGCAGTGTCGGTCTGTATCAGGCCAAGCCTCCGTCTTACCTGGATGTGCCAGCTTTTATGGATGTATTTGCTGTTGATAAGCCAGACCCGACTAATCCAATGGGCATGAAAGGCGTCGGTGAGCCACCTGTCGGTGCTGCCGTCGGTGCAGTTCTGGCTGCAGTATCCAATGCTCTGGGCGGTCATTATTTCAACCGAAATCCGGTGACCTCTGACATGATTATCAATGCCGCTTCCGGACGGGAGCAGTCGTATAGCCCGCTTCAGTTATTTACCCAATAGGAGAGCTGAGATGTCTACCAAAGATATGATGCCAAATTTTGACCTGTTTCAGCCTTCTGACATTGCGAATGCGTTTGATCTGCTTGATCAGTACGGTGACGATGCCTGGCCGCTAGCCGGCGGGCAGGATAGCTTGGACTGGTTCAAGGACCGTATCAAGCGACCGGTCGCGGTGATTGATCTGGCTGGTATTCCCGGTATGACCGGCATCAACCAGACCGGCAACGGTATTGAAATCGGTGCCATGACTACCTTGAGTGAAATAGCCTCCAGCCCATTGATCAGAGACAACTATGGTCTGCTGGCACAGGCGGCGGGGCGCGTGGCGAGCCCGCAAATCAGGAATATTGGCACCATTGGCGGGAATATCTGTCAGGATGTACGCTGCTGGTATTACCGGTCTGGTGTCGACTGCTATCGTGCAGGCGGTAATACCTGCTATGCCGACACTCCAGAGGGTTTAAATAGGGAGCATTGCCTATTTGAAGCCGACCGCTGTGTCGCGGTCACTCCGTCTGATACTGCGCCGGCGCTGGTGGCACTGGATGCCACTATGATTGTTCAGAACAGCAGGGGAGTAAGGGAGGTGCCGGCGGAAGATTTCTTTATTGGACCGAGTGTTGATATTGAGCGGACCACTGTACTCGAGCCTGGTGATATTTTGACTTCCATCAGAATTCCTTCAACCTGGGCAGGTGCGAATTTTTATTTTGAAAAAGTGGCTGATCGGGCAACCTGGGATTTCGCTCTAGTCAATGTGGCTGCAGCCTTACGTTTTAATGGCGATGTTATTCAGGATCTTCGGGTTGTATGTGGGGGTGTTCAGTGTACTCCGCGTCGCCTTAATGGAGTGGAAGACATTGTTCGCGGAAGTTCCAGGGACGATGAAACCATCGAACTGGCCGCTGGTGCAGCAGCGCGTGGGGCAACCACGCTGAATTACAATCACTTTAAAATTCCGCTGATGGAAAATCTGGTGAAGCGCGCCATTCGCGATAGTTAAGTAGCTTTCCGTGCAGATTTTTCGATACAGCAGTGATGCCTATGGTCAGCGTGTGCTCGAAGGTATTTCTTTCGAGCTGATCTATGTGTTTGCCGGCCTGGCAGCTGCCGTAATCCTTGCCCATCTGTGTTATAAATTCTTTATAAAAAATAATAAATATAGTTAGCTTGGGATATTCCAGGGGCAGGCAGCAGTTCTTAAGCTAGCTGAAGACTTGGCTGTTCGAACTCAGGCTAATCTGATAGACCAGTCAAGCAAGACCTCAGTGCCTGAGCGTCTTGCCATATCTGGTATGCGCAGGCTCTGATGGCTTATTTGAAGTTTGCTACGATGCCTGTCGTGTCCAATTAGTAGGCTCGACTCCTGAGCCTGAGCTTGCAAAATCAAGAAATCATCCCAGCTGGTCAGTCCATAAAGTGATCTATTTCCAGTGAGTAGAGGCTGCTCCAGCCTGTTACGCCAGAGTCTGACAAGATCGCCGTCGAGAATTAACATGTCTTCTTGTTTCATACCCGACATCAGACTCGTATTGGCCAGATGAGCTGATTCCGGTGAAAGTAGCAAAAGTCCCTTGTTACTATGTGAAGATTTCATGAAAGCAAGGCTTGAATAAGCCGGAAGTGTTCCGGCCAACACAATGCCGCCATTAATAAACTTGCGTCGGCTTGCTGATATGGGGAGCATGTTAGTATGTTCCATCGGTTTATTCCTCTGACAAGTAAGCAGCAATTTTATCCAGCTGCTCATCGCTGACTTCAGCACGACTGATGGAAAACATGTTTCCCAGTCCATTTCGGACAACCGTTTTTACCAGCTCTGCTGGTAGTTCAATTCTGTCTTCCAGCTTGGCCTGGTCCGGAGTGATACGGCTCATTAACATCACGGTTCCCATGCCAAGATCTCGGTGACACATGGCACACTTTTCAACAAACAGCTGCTCTCCTTCGGCAGCCTCCTGAGCAAGTGTGTGTATTGACGGCAGGCACAAGAGCCATAAAAAACCGGTAAGTTGTTTGATTTTCATTAGGCATTATCCTTGTAGCGTGATGGCCATATGCCGCTTTTTCCAGGTGACAGTATCCCATTTGGATCAAGAGCATCCTTAACGGCGCTATTCAGGACAGAAAGCCCCTGATTATTAAAGTTGAATGATTCGGCTATTAGATCCATATAACTGATATGCGCACGGTATTCGCCGAAACCCTGGTCAGCAGCATCTACAACGAGACGGCGCAATAACTGATCAGCCCGGTCGCACATTTCAGGATCATCCTTGTCGAACATGAGGGCATTAATGTTGGTTAAATGACGCTCACCCAGGTTAAAGCCAGGGTGGTAGTCAATGCCATATTCATTGTGAAGCGCGAAGGTGCGGCGGAATTGCTGCATGGCAGCCGCACCTGTCTGAGGTAGTGTCGGTGAAAAATCGATATGACCGCCACGTCCGCCGTACCAGTTGGCATTATTCATGGAAATGGTAATCGGGACGCCAAAAAAAGGTGAAGGAGGTCGTCTGTCACCACGATTCCAGGTGGTTTCCCTGATGGCATAGCTGGATTGTCGTGCAAAGGTATTTTTGATGATATCCGCTGAAGCTCGGGCTACTTCAGAACGACCATAGGTGTTAATGGTTGTTGTCCACCAACCGACGCCCATTTCATCGCGAATACGTCGTACCACTTCCTCTGGGAACGGGGCAGGCCCATCATACCAGTCGCTGCGCTTTGAGCGAGTGGCGATATACCTGAGCCAGTTACCCACTGTAGGAGAGTGTTGAATCAGTCCTTCGCGACGCATGGGTGCAAAAGTGTCAATTGCCCAGCCCAGATCGTCGGCCTCATCAAATTGAATACCCAACGAAATAACGGTTTCGGGTTCTGGCATGAGCCATAACCCCAATTTAGTCACAATGCCAAAATTAGACTGAGCAAACATCTGATCCCAACCTGGTCCATAACCATAAGGGTGAAGGTTCCAGGTGCTTGAATTTTGCATGGCCCCCATGCCGGTTCTGATGAGCTCTCCATTGGCCATTACTACTTCAAGGCCATGGTAATGCGCTGCATGATCGCCATAGGGTGTGTAACCGACTCCTCTTTCCAAGGTGTTGCCAAGGACAGAGCCCCAGCTTTGTCCCGGTACTGAGAGCCAATAGGGAAGATGTTCGCGGTCGATGTAATCATAAAGATCATAAAAACCAACGCCTGGTTCGACGACAACAACGCCATTCTCCGCATCAAACTCGATACCTTTCATTCTCGTTAGGTCAAGCACAACACAGCCGTCCATAACCGGTGCAGGGCCGCCGTAGGCAAAGTTTTTGCCACGGCTAATTGTCCACAGAGGAATCCGGTGCTCATTGGCAATCTTCACAATTGCCTGCACTTCTTCCGTGTTGGCTGGTGCAACGGCAGCTGAGGCATGGTGTACACCAGAATTCAGAGCATAAAAATCCTGGTAGTTGTCACGATCCTGATCGGTGTTCAGCACCCATTCTTCGCCAATGGCTTCTGCGAAAGCGGTAAGTGCACGATTCAAGGTTTGTGCGCTGATGCCTTCTGGTAAGACCTGTTCCATAACGAATCCTCTGTTTTTTTATTTATTTAAAGTGGGTTAATAGGCGAAGCAGCCTTGGAACGAAATTTACTTAAAACACCGCCATACTTTACTGATCCGGGCAGGGGATGCTTTACGATTTTTTCTGCCATAAGCGCACATTCAATCATTTTACTGAGATTAATGCCTGTTTCAATTCCCATTTCATCACACATAAAAACCAGGTCTTCCGTACAGACATTACCGGCAGCGCCCTTATGCCCGGCAAAGGGGCAGCCGCCCAGGCCGGCTACACAGGCATCAAAGGCATCGATGCCCATTTCCAGTCCTGCGTATGCATTAGCTATACCCATGCCGCGGGTATCATGTAGATGTAAAAACATTGGCAGATCAGGATGCTTGTTCCTGACTGCGCCGACTACTTTTTTTATGGATTCAGGTGTTGCCCAGGCCATGGTGTCGCCTAGACCAAGTCGCTCAAGTTTTACCTCATGTTCCCCAGCTATATCCAGTAACTGGGTAACCAGATCAACAACATGTTGTGGCGACACATCGCCCTCAAAGTTGCAGCCAAATGCTGTAGAAATAAAACCCCGTTTAACCGGAATATTGTTAGCTTGATAGAGCTGTATTAAATCGTGCTGCGCCTGTAGCTGTTCATCTGGTGTGCGATTCTGGTTTTTTTTGAGAAATGCTTCAGAGGAATAAAGGGTCAGCGCCCCTTCCATGAAGAGCTTTCCACATGCCAAGGCCCGTTCGAAGCCCCTTTGATTCAACCACAAGCCCGTGTAATGAACATCCGGTAGCATGTCTATGCCAGCAACCACTGCCTCGGCGTCAGCCATGCCAGGAACAATTTTGGGGTTTACAAAGGACACGATCTGTATGTGTTTAACTCCGGTTTCAGACAGCATATTAATCAATTCAATTTTGTCCTGAGTGGCTATCTCAGCTGACTCGATCTGAAAACCCTCTCGGGGACCTTATTCATTGATAGTTTTTCGTTTTGGTAAGTTCATAATTTTTGTCAGATCTGGGTTAATAATCTCAAAAGTTTTATTGC
>JAYQVM010000038.1:0-15812 GCA_038148435.1 Gammaproteobacteria bacterium
GGGTGCAGCTTTTTTCTTGGCTACTACCTTCTTCTTAGGAGCCGCTTTCTTTTTGACTGCTACTTTTTTCTTAGATGCAGCTTTTTTCTTGGCTACTGTCTTTTTTTCAGCCTTTTCAGCTGCTTTGGCATTCGCTTCCAGCTTACGCACAGCGGCTTTAGCCTTGGCAATCACTTTCTTCTCAGTAGCTTTGAGTTTAGCAGCTTCTTTTTTCAACTGGACGGCTACTTTTTTCTCAATGACTTTACTTTGTTTCTTTTTCATCTGTACTTCTACTTTTTTCTGCGCTTTCTTTATGTCAGAAAGAGCTTTTTTCTTCAGATCCTCTTTATAGGAAGCCACTGATTTGGCTTGAGCTGCGGCTTTTGCTTTAACAGCATCTTTTGCTTGAGCTATAACAAGACTTTGCTTGGCTCTAAGCTCTTTTTTCTTGGTAGAGGAGATTTTTGAATTCAGTTTTCTAAGAGATGATCTTGCAATACTTGCAGCTTTTTTGGTTTCTGCTGCACTTACCCGTTTTTTAGCGTTGCTTAATGCTTTTTTGTATCGCGTTATTTCATTTTGAGCTTTACTCACTGCTGACTTTGCTTTTCGAGTCGCAGATACAGGCTTACGTTTGGCAGGTTTATTTTCAACCGGTGCTGCTGCTTTTGCTTTAGCTCTAGCCATAATTTTTCTCCTAAGACGTAAAATTTGACGGCTTTATTTTTTAATTAACGCAATTGATTCACGTTCGACCGCAACATATCATAGTTTTTTCATTTTTTACAACTTTTTGTAAAAAATGAAAGTGTATTTTTTCTAAAGAAATCAATAAAAAACGAAATGTTTTTTTTTAAAATTACATCCGGATATTTTTCTTCGATTGACTCGGATTGATATCAAATCTTGCAGAGAAATTTGATACGCTCAAGCAAGAACAGAGAGAAACTCTTCTTTGATATCGGTAATACTGCCAACACCATTAATTCGGGAGAATTTTACATGATCTCCACTTGCTTCGAGCTTCTGATAAAACTCAACCAGCGGCCAGGTTTGCTGATGATAAACATCAAGGCGTTTTGTGACCGTATCTTCTCTGTCATCATCACGCTGAATCAGCGCCTCTCCAGTCTGATCATCAAGTCCTGGGTTTTGGGGAGGATTGTGATCCATATGGTAGACCCGCCCGGAAGCTGGATGCACACGCCGTCCACTTAGGCGATTGATGATTTCTTCATCCGGAACATGTATTTCAAGCACATGGTCAATCTGGATGCCCGCCTCGATTAGTGCTTCAGCTTGTGGGATGGTGCGTGGAAAACCATCAAACAGAAAGCCATTTTTGCAGTCATCCTTAGCAATACGCTCTTTAACCAGTGCAATAATGATCTCGTCAGTTACCAAACCGCCACTTTCCATCACTGATTTCACTTTTTTTCCGAGCTCTGTGCCGGCTTTAACGGCTGCACGAAGCATGTCTCCGGTGGAAATCTGTGGGATAGAGTAGGTTTCAGTTAAAAACTGAGCCTGGGTACCTTTTCCGGCCCCAGGAGCGCCCAATAAGATGATTCGCATTAATTTTCCTCTGCCTTAAAAGCTATCACATTACACACATGCTAACAGCACTACAAGTTTACCCTATGACAGTTGCTGCTTAGCCTGCTGCCACAAAGCTTCGAGCTCCTCCAAGCTCAACTTTTGCATATCCAGCTCAGCATCACGCAGATGTTTTTCCATCAACTTGAAACGTTTACTGAATTTACTGTTTGCCGCACGTAAACTGCTTTCTGGGTTTATGCGCAGGTGTCTGGATAGGTTAACCATACTGAACATCAGGTCACCGAACTCTTCTTCAATATGCTCGGCATCAGAACTGGACAAGGCCGCTTCCAGCTCCTGCATTTCTTCTTTAACTTTCTCGATAACACCGCTTACTTCATGCCAATCAAAACCACCTGTAGCTGCACGCCCCTGCAATTTTCTGGCCCTTAGCAGAGCAGGAAGTGCGCGTGGTACATCATCAAGCAAACCTGGTTCTTCTTCCTGCTTTTCCTGGCGCTCATTTTTCTTGATGTTCTCCCAGTTACGTTCAACCTGTTCAGGTGTCAGATCATTGGCCTTGCCGAAGCTCTCTATCGTGGCATCCGGAAAAACATGGGGATGACGGTTCAGCAATTTGCGACTTATCGATTGACAAATATCGTCAAAGGTAAAAAGCCCTGCCTCTGTTGCCATCTGGGCATAAAACACGACCTGGAACAAGAGATCACCCAATTCATC
The DNA here is from genome assembly GCA_038148435.1 of Gammaproteobacteria bacterium. Taxonomy (GTDB): domain Bacteria; phylum Pseudomonadota; class Gammaproteobacteria; order Pseudomonadales; family Pseudohongiellaceae; genus UBA5109. The sequence goes on from JAYQVM010000038.1 coordinate 2,263, forward strand.
CGATAAGTGCCCATAATCATCGCGCTCTATGCAATCAATAACTTCATAGACTTCCTCCAGTGTATGCGGTGCAATGCTCTTGAATGTCTGCTTGGTATCCCAAGGGCACCCTTTGTCGGGATCTCGCAACAGCGCCATCACTGTCAACAATTCCTGTATGCTCTTGTCATTTTTTTCCATGAAACTTCCTGTTTAGGCAGGTAAAAATAAAGCAATCGATTCGACATGAGTTGTTTGCGGAAACATGTCCATAACACCTGCCGATTCTAGCCGATAACCGTTATTTCTGAAGCATTGCGCATCTCTGGCTAGAGTCGCTGGATTGCAGGACACATACACAATGCGTTGCGCTTTTAGGGATACCAACTCGGCAATAATATCAATCGCACCGGAGCGTGGAGGATCCAGCAATATCTTGCTGAACTGGCGCCCGGCCCAGGGCCTGGTTTGATCCTGGGTGGCCAGGTCAGCGCTGCAAAATTCAATGTTATCCAAGCCCATGCATGATGCATTTTCTCGACCGCGCTCCACCATTTCTATACTACCTTCGACGCCCAGCACCTTAGCAGCGGTCCTGGCGGCTGGTAACGTAAAATTACCCAGACCGCAAAATAAATCCAGTACCGTATCACTGGGTTCAAGCGCCAGTAAGCTCAGTGCCTTGGGCACCATAAGGCGATTAATAGAGGCATTGACCTGGATAAAATCCATCGGGTGAAAAGCCAGACGCAGCTCATATTCCGGCAGCATATAGTAAAGCCGCTCTTCACCTTTAGCAGGATAGTGCTTGTTGACTGTTTCAGGTCCCCCGCCCTGCAAATACAGAGCAAAATTCTTCTCACGAGCAAGCCTCATCAGCTTCTTTAGATCGTTATCACTAAAGGGGATGAGGTGACGAAAAACTAAGGCTAGTGATGGCGAATCATCAAACTCATCACCCAGAGCGACCTCAATCTGGGGTATCTGCTGATAGGCTTCCAGTGAGGCAATCAGCGTCTTTAATTCTGGGAGCAGTTGACTAACCCGCTCATCCAGCACTTCACAGTGATCCATCATGGTTATAAAACTGCTGCTTTTTTCACGAAAACCGATTAGTACTTGAGATTTTTTATGGACATAACGCACAGCCAGCCGTGCCTTGCGTCGATAACCCAGAAAAGGGCCTTCCAGTACAGGCAGTTTTTCATAACTGTTGTCCCCCAGCGCATGCTCTAATAATTCATGCAACACCTCTGACTTGAAAGCCAATTGAGCCTTCGCCTCAAAATGCTGCAAACTGCAACCACCACAAACCATTGCATATTCACAGGGTGGCTCAACCCGAAACGGGGAGGCCGAGATGATTTGCTGGGTTTTTGCCTGATCAAAGGCATTTCGATGCTGAGTATATAGGGCAGAAACTCGCTCAGATGGCAATGCGTTTTCAACAAAAACTACTTTATTGTCAAGGTGGGCGATACCGCGACCCTCATGGCTAAGTTTCTCGATATCAAGCACAACAGGTCCCTTGAGCAAGCCTTTCCGTTTTCTTCTGTGCATAAGCTCCTTATGCCTAGTCGGCTGAAAAGACACCGCTGGACAGGTAACGATCGCCACGATCACAAATAATGGCGACTATCACGGCATGCTCAAGTTGTCTTGATAATTGCAGCGCAGCATAGACTGCTCCACCAGATGAAACACCGCAGTGAATGCCCTCCTCACGCGAAAGAGCACGCATGGTTTGTTCTGCATCTTTTTGACCTATATCGATCACCCTATCGACTCGCTCCCTCTCAAAAATTTTGGGTAAGTATTCGCCGGGCCAGCGGCGTATACCTGGTATGCGCGCGTCTTCTTTTGGTTGTAAGCCGATGATTTCGACGGCCGGGTTTTTTTCTTTCAGAAAACGCGAAACGCCCATGATTGTTCCTGTAGTTCCCATAGAGCAGACAAAGTGTGTGACTCTGCCCTGTGTATCCCTCCATATTTCCGGTCCTGTACCTTCGTAATGTGCGGCGTAATTATCCGGGTTGCCGAATTGATCCAGCACTTTGCCTTTACCCTCAGCTTGCATTTTTAGCGCAAGATCACGCGCTCCTTCCATACCATCTGTTTCGGGAACTTCAATAAGCTGGGCTCCATAGGCGATCATGGAATCTTTACGTTCACGTGTTGAATTCTCCGGCATGATCAGTATCAGGCGATAGCCACGAATAGCTGAGACTAGCGCCAAAGCTATGCCGGTATTGCCACTTGTTGCCTCGATAAGCGTATCACCAGGAGCAATATCCCCACGCGCTTCGGCCTTGGCAATCATGCTGAAAGCCGGACGGTCCTTGACCGAACCTGCTGGATTATTGCCTTCGAGCTTGACCAAAATTGTATTGGAGGTCTCTCCGGGTAAACGCTGCAGGCGTACCAGAGGAGTATTACCGATGATGCTTTCAATCGTAGGAAAGGTCATGAGTCAACTAATTTGAGGGAAAATAAAATTTTAACCGAAGCCCTTGCTGGGTAAAAGCAGACTGCTTAGTTATTTTTTCGAAACAGTTGCCTACTGGATAGCTCCCTGTCTCCAATGTGTACCGAAAATGCAGTTCGCAAAAGCCGTTTGGCAAATTTAAGCGTACTACCATCTCCGAACTCCCGGCTATAAATCTTGCACAGCTCGGCATGCGGATAATATTTTTCTCGCTTCTCATCCGGGTTATGGACCAGCTCAAAACCCTGTTCGGCATTGAAGTAATAGTAGGCATCCTCAGCCTGATCATCCTCTGCAAAAAGGCTGAAATCAATGCCATAGCCTAGCAGTTCAAGCAGGTCAATCTCAAAGCAACGCAGCACCGGTTCAATGGCATCTGCACTAGACAGTTGACCCAGTGATGATTCGTAAAGACTGAATATATGTGCATCCCCCTCCTGCCGGTGCAGAAGTCTCGACAATAATTCATTCATATAAAGTGCGGCAAATAATTTTCTCTGACGGAGCATCAGCGGGGCGCTCAGGGCTTCCACCTGCGTCAGAGTTTTTAGCTCACTTTTACCATAGAGATTAACCTGCAGCGGCACAAAAGACTGCAGCAAGGCTTTGTTTTTGGATTTGACACTTCTGACGCCACGGGCTATGGCACTGATGCGGCCATGATCCCGAGTCAGCAGATCCAGCAAAAGGCTACTGTCTCTAAAGGGACGACTATGCAGTAGGTATGCAGCTTGAGAACGGATAGTTCCGGACATGCAGTCATTCCTGATCGATATAACCCAAACTACGAAGGGCCCGCTCATCGTCAGACCAGCCTCGTTTAACTTTTACCCATAAGTTAAGCATAACTTTGGTATGAAATAGAGATTCAATGTCTTTTCGGGCCTCACTACCGATCAGCTTCAAGCTCTCACCCTTTTGCCCGATCAGTATTTTTTTCTGCCCTTCTCGCTCCACGATAATAAGTGCGCTGATATGTAAAATCCCATCATGTGCTTTGAACTCCTCAATTTCAACATTGACTTCATATGGCAATTCATCGCCCATTTGTCTGGTGATCTTTTCTCGCACAAATTCAGCCGCCAAAAACCGCGAGTTTTTATCTGTCAGCTGGTCTTCGGGAAATTGATAAATACCGGTTGGCAAATGGTGAGGCAATATTTTTTCAAGTTCTGCAATCCCCTGGCTCTTGAGAGCGGAAATTGGAATAATTTCTTTGAATGTATGTTTACTGGCAAGCATTTGCATGTAGGGAAGCAGTTTGTTTTTCTCATCCAGCCGATCAATTTTATTGATCAGCAGTATGACATCGATACTAGTCTGGATAAGGCTTTGGAGCACTCTTTCATCATCCTGAGTCCATTTGTTTTCGATCATGAATAAGACCAGATCTACATCATTGATAGCATTATTCACGGTCTTGTTCATATAGCGGTTGAGCGCTTTGTCTATGCCAGCATGCAGGCCGGGTGTATCGACGAATATAATCTGTGCGCTATCAGTGGTTTTGATACCCAGTAAACGGTGACGGGTCGTCTGAGGTTTTCGGGAGGTAATACTGATTTTTTGACCCAGCAAGTGGTTCATCAGAGTCGACTTACCCACATTGGGTTTGCCGATAATTGCCACAAAGCCGCAATGCTTATGGTCTGCATGCTTGTATGAATCACTCATGACTGCTCGCTATCCCTGCCTGAATGAACTAGAGATTCAGTTTTTCGAGAGCAGCCGCAGCTGCCTGCTGTTCAGCTTCACGGCGACTAGTTCCCCTGCCCGTCACCGCTGAATCTAATAAGCTGATTTTACATTTAACTGTAAATTCCTGCTCATGATCTTTACCTGTTAAAGCTGATAACTCATATTCCGGCAAATCAAGACGCTGTGCCTGCAGAAACTCCTGTAGCCGGGTTTTTGCATCTTTGCTGGCAAGGTTGCTACCCGATCCCAGCGCCTTCAATCTAGAGGTAAACCAGAGTAGTACTTCTGTGCGGCAGGAATACAATTCTGAGTCTAGATAGATGGCACTCACCAGCGCCTCAAGTGAATCGGCAAGGATAGATTCCCGATTATCCCCGCCGCTTTTTTTCTCACCTTCTCCCAATATCAGCATTTGTCCTAGATTCAATTCACGGGCAATTTCAGCCAGAGTGCTTTTCTTGACCAGCTCGGCACGTAATCTGCTGAGCTCACCTTCCGAGGCTTCGGGAAATTGCCGATAGAGGAATTCAGCAATGATAAAACCCAGAATAGAATCGCCCAGTAATTCCAGGCGTTCATTATTATCCCTACCACTGCTACGATGGCTCAGGGCAAGTTTCAGCAATGCACTATCCGAAAACCGATAAGAGATGTCTGGAAGGTCTGCCACTATTCGATAGGAAAATGGTTTTTAAAAACCATAGCAATGTACATGTTGTAGAATAAATGGACCAGGGATTCATAGTTGATATCGATGTAATCCCTGCAATTGACATTGACCTCCTGGACATTTTTCAGATCAAAACCATCGATATTGTTGATCTGCATGCAAGGATCCAGATTTCGTCTGACGTCTGCAATAATCATATTTGTTAGGTTATTATTTCTTATCCATTGCATTACTGGTGGGGCCGTTATTTATAAAGGCCAGCGTGGTCTTCAAACCAAACAAAAGGGCCAGAGCCTACCCGGATCAACAACACGATGGTGCCAAAAAACTGGTACCTGCCTGCCTAGCCAAATTTGGATTCTCCAACCTGCCATTTCTAAATTTCATCAAACCTCTCAAAAAGAGTCAGGGATTAATAAGCCTGTTTTGTCCAAATGTCGGTAGACGAAAGCCCGGTTCCTTGTGCATCCAGACCGCAACCGCCTTACCGACAATATTTTCTTCAGGGACCAGACCCCAGCGACGGCTATCGTCGCTGTTATCCCGATTATCGCCCATCATGAAATAGTAACCTTCAGGAATCATCATGCCTTCAGGCTGCATCCAGTAATCATAACGGAAATAGCTAGGCCCGGGTGAGACAAAGATATCATGTTCTACATCTCCCAATTGCTCCATGAAGTGATTGACTGCGCGCCCGCTTGAATTATCTGGGCCAACAAAATCCTGCAGCTGTTCCACACTGTTAATATAAAGCTTTTTGTCTTCATAGCTGTAACGAACAAAATCGCCCGGTATCCCGACAACTCTTTTGACGTAATATGCTGGATCATGCGGCGGTATGAAGACCATGACATCGCCACGCTGCGGGTCTCCTATATTGACAACCTTTGTGCCAACAACAGGCAAACGGATACCATAAGAGTATTTGTTAACCACAATATAATCGCCGACATTTAAGCTGGGGATCATTGAGCCGGTCGGAATCTGAAAAGGTTCAAATAAAAAGGAACGAAAAAACAGTACAGCAAAGAGTATCGGAAAGAAGGACTTACAATACTCAACCAGCGTTGACTCGCGGTTAAGTTGAAGCGCCTGGGAAAGCTGTTTTTTCAACTTTTGATTAACAGCTGGCACATCACCATTATGAAGTTTCTTTCGATAATCAACCAAAGTTTCCTGCTGAATATCATTGGCTTTTAGAAAAGCCAGCTGGCTTCGTCTTCTGGAGCGACCAAAGATCAAGGCATCTGCCAGCCAGACCAGCCCAGTTACCAGCACCAGGAAAAATAGTAACAGTGAATAATCGATATTCATCAGGAATCAACCCTTAGCACGGCAAGGAATGCTTCCTGGGGTACTTCAACACTACCAACTTTCTTCATGCGTTTCTTACCTTCTTTCTGTTTTTCTAGCAGTTTTTTCTTACGGGTAATATCGCCACCATAACATTTTGCCGTTACATTTTTGCGCAGGGCTTTCACTGTCGAGCGGGCTATGATCTGCCCTCCGATGGCTGCCTGTATCGCGACATCATATAACTGGCGAGGAATTAGCTCTTTCATTTTTTCGGTTAATACTCTGCCTTTATGCTGTGCCTGGTCACGATGAACAATCAAGGCCAGAGCATCCACTGTATCACCATTTATCAACACGTCCAGTCTTACCAGCTTTGCTGCCTGAAAGCGGGTAAAGCTGTAATCTAGTGAGGCATAGCCTCGACTGACTGACTTTAGGCGGTCAAAAAAGTCCAGTACTACTTCATTCATGGGTAATTCATACCGAATCGCGACCTGACTCCCCAGAAACTGCATATCTTTCTGAACTCCTCTCTTTTCTTCGCAGAGCGTAATCACATTGCCGACATAAGTTTGAGGAACCAAAATATTGGCCTCAACGATAGGTTCACGCATTTCCTCAATATCCGCCATAGATGGCAGGCGTGAAGGACTGTCGACTTTTAGAGTATCACCTTTCTTAGTCACTACCTCATAAATAACCGTCGGCGCCGAAGTGATCAGATCCAGATCATATTCACGTTCAAGCCGTTCCTGCACAATTTCCATATGCAGCATACCCAAAAACCCACAGCGAAAACCAACACCAAGTGCATCTGAATTCTCAGGCTCATAGATCAGGGCTGCATCATTGAGGGTTAGCTTTTCCAGGGCATCACGAAAGCTGTCAAAGTCATCTGCCGAAATGGGAAACATACCTGCATAAACCTGTGCCTGTACTTTTTTAAATCCTAATAAAGCTGGGACATCACTTGTATTGGCATGAGTTATAGTATCGCCAACTGGAGCGCCCTTGATTTCCTTGATACCGGCTTCAACAAAACCGACCTCTCCAGCACAGAGCTCGCTCAATATTTTTCGTTTTGGACTAAAAATACCCACGTTATCAACCACATGAACCTTGCCAGTTGACTTGGCAATAATCTTATCCCCTTTTTTTAGACTTCCCTGACGCACTCGCACCAACGAAACCACGCCAAGATAATTATCAAACCAGGAGTCAACTATCAGCGCTTGTAATTTTTCTTTGCGCTCACCCTGTGGCGTTGGTATCTGTTCGATCAATCTTTCCAGAATATCCTCTATGCCCTCTCCAGTTTTGGCACTGCACATGACCGCATCTTGCGCTTCGAGACCAATAATCTCTTCAATTTCCTTTTTGACTCGTTCCGGTTCAGCCTGTGGCAGATCCATCTTGTTGAGCACTGGGATGACTTCCAGACCCTGATCAATTGCCGTGTAGCAGTTGGCGACAGACTGCGCCTCAACGCCCTGTGCCGCATCCACTACCAGCAAAGCACCTTCACAGGCTGCTAGTGAGCGTGAAACTTCATATGAGAAATCAACATGACCTGGTGTGTCGATGAAATTCAGCTGATAATCTTCACCGTTTCTAGCGCGATAATTAAGCGTGACACTCTGCGCCTTGATGGTAATCCCACGCTCTCGTTCTATATCCATGGAATCGAGCACCTGCTGGGACATTTCGCGCTCGGTCAGACCGCCACAAAGTTGGATGAAGCGATCAGCAATAGTCGATTTTCCGTGGTCAATGTGGGCAATAATCGAAAAATTCCGAATATGACTAAGGTCACTCACGCGGGGCATTTACTCGTTTTGGAAAAGGCGCAAGTCTACAGGAACTGACTACCAACATGAAGATAATCCCGAATATTGCCAGGGAAATAATAATGTCTATTGGTTAGAGATCCGCAAGGTGAAAAAGCTCTGCTCCCCATCACGATCTACCAATGCAGATGTTGGCGCACTAAAAGGATGTTCTAGGGCAATTTCTACAAATACATCCAATGAGGTCATCTCGACGTTAGCCAGACTCAGTAGCAGGTCACCTTGGAGGAGGCCGGCTTGGCGTGCGACATCACCCGTAATCTGATCAATTCGCAGTCCGTGGGATAAACCCAGCTTATCCAGTTCTTGCCTGCTTAATTCCGATACCCTAAATCCCAGTCGCTGCTGGGCAGGTTCTAGGTTAGTTAATTGCAATTGCACCTGAGTTGATGCCGAATCCAGCTCACCAACAACCATGTTAATGGTCTGTAACTGGCCGTTTCTGACTATCTCGATTTCGACCTCATCACCTGGCATGCTCAGACCAACATGGTAAGGCAAATCCGCACTGGTACGGATACTGTCACCGTTATAACTCAAAATAATGTCTGAAGCCTGAAAACCAGCTCCATCAGCCGGTCCACCAGGCACTACACGATCCACAAACGCGCCACTTGGGGTATCTAGATTGAAGCGGTCAGCCTGGTCCTGGGTGACATTGGCAATGGCAACACCCATCCAACCACGGGCAACATTACCGGTGTTCATCAACTGGGAAATGACATTAGCCGCAACATCTACAGGAATAGCAAAAGACAGCCCAATAGAGCCGCCTGAATTGGAAAAAATCTGGGAATTAACGCCGATGACCTCACCTTCAAGATTGAACAGGGGGCCTCCTGAATGACCCGGATTAATGGCCACATCCGTCTGCAGAAAACTGACATAATTACCCTGCCCATTAAACTGAGGCAGGCTCCGGCCAACAAAGCTAACTATACCAGCCGCAACGGAATGACTTAAATTAAATGGCGAACCAATTGCCAGTACCCACTGCCCCACTTTTACATCATCGATGTCTCCGAATGGCACAGTCGGCAGACCTTCAGCGATAATCCTCAGCAAGGCCAGATCAGAACGCTCATCAGAGCCTATAAGCTGGGCTTCGAACTGCCGCTGGTCATTAAGGGTAATAGTGATTTCATCTGCGCCATCGATGACATGGTGATTAGTCACGATATACCCATTATCCGAAATGATGAAACCAGAACCCAGGGATGCACTAGAGCGCTCTGGTCCGTCGAAACTCTCTGGCAAACGATCTCCGAACAGCCGAAGGAACTCTTCGAATTCTTGATTATCTTGGGGTTTGGAAAAGCTATCATCCAGGGCAAAGGTGCTGCGCGTACTGATATTTACAATCGCTGGTGCCGTTTTTTCCACCAGCTGGGTAAAGTCCGGCAGCATCTGAGCAAACAGGTGGTTGCTCAAACTCAGACTTAAAAGTATAACAATAATATTGCTCAACTCTCTTTTCATGATGATAAACCTGATGTTTCCCTCTTACTTTGTGATGGATTACCCGAATAAAGATATAGAGCAATTTGACAAGAAAAACGTTGCTTTTGGAAATATTTGTGCAAAATAAAAAAACTCAAGCCAAAAAAACTAAATGCTAATAATACCGCATAGCCTTCACTCAATCCTGCGAGAGTCGAAAAGACTAGCGCCAGCATCAACAATAACAAAGGAAGCAGATAAAACAACAATGACAAACCTACCAGGCTGGCCTCGTTCAGTTCGAGCCGGCCTTGCTGTCCAATGTATGGATGTTCAATACCAGCGCCCTGTAAACGATGTCTTGGCAAGGTCACGCTATGCTTTTGCTGTCGGGCTGACAAAGCCTGGCCACAGCAGCTTTTTAATTGACACGTCTGACAAGTTCCTTCTCGCTCGGGAGTAACCTGAATACTTTCAGGCTGGATGGCAATGATATTGACGGGTTCGCTTAGCATTAGACTACGTATTGCTGACTGTATTCACTGAAATAGTGGGCCATTACCGGCACTCAAGAAAAGCACGGATAAGTCTCAAGGTATGAAAAATTATTTCTGTAATTCGCGGGTAACGCTGAAATTCACCGGAATCTCAATCTGCTCCTGAGTTTCACCGACAAATTCCTGGTACACAGCCCGGCGCAGGCGATCCTGAGATGATGCATTCATGTTATTAATCCCGCTCATCGATGCATTCAGTCTAGGGATTCGATTGAATTCAGTCGGCGCATAATTACCGTTGAAAAGAACTTCTCCGGACTGCGACGTCTGCTCGGAAGCAGCCATCGAAGTATCCTGAACAATATCCTGGTTCAAGAGCTGAGAACTGATGATAACGGCCACAGCAACCGATGCGGCGATCGCACCCTGCCCGGTTTGCCAGAATAAATGACTAAATGTCGGGCGTGTTGCCTGTGATTGAGATTTTGGCTGTTCTGCAGTTCTGGATACCTCCAGTTTTACCTGTGTTTCTTGGTCAGAGGTCTGATAACCAAGAACCCCTTCTTTTGCAAGCTGGTTGTGGATACGGGAAAGAAGATCATGGCCAAGCCGCTCAGATCTACCGGCTTTCGCCCGAAAACTGGCACTGCCTCGATGAATCTCGCCACGTAAATGGGCGCTTAAAAAATGATAACGTGACCATTTCTGCTTTAAAGCTCCATCATTGGAGCATTCTCTCAGTAAACGATGGAACTCAAACTCACTGGCTTCTCCATCCATGAAGGCGGACATAGACTCGTCTAGACCACTCTTGCCAGTATTGTTTTTATGACCGTTTTTCATGTTTTTACTACTCATTCAAGCCTCTGAAATATGAGCTCTTATAGTCTAGACAATTGAATTTCAGAAAAATTCCCTGAATTTCATAATTTTCACCCATCTTGCTTACCGAGCTGGTGTGAATTACTAATATTTTTGCCTTCCAGGAAGGGGCGAATAACGTTATCAAGCGCCTCTCGCGCCCGAAAGATTCTTGAGCGAACAGTGCCTACCGGGCAATCCATGATTTCCGAGATTTCCTCGTAACTGAGGCCACCAAATTCGCGCAGGGTAAAGGCAGTACGTAAGTCTTCCGGCAAATTCTCAATAGCGTGATCAATTATTTGCTGTAACTCGCTGGTTGCTAGGGTATCTTCCGGTGAACTGTTATCTACTAGGTCGGCTGGTAATTCCGCTAGTTCCGTGTCACCCAGATCAATATCCGTATCCGGTGGCCTTCTGCCCTTGGTCACCAAATGGTTCTTGGCAGTATTGATCGCTATTCGATAAAGCCAGGTATAAAATGCGCTGTCTCCTCGAAAATTGGGTAAGGCACGATAGGCTTTTATAAACACTTCCTGGCTTACATCCTCAGCTTCACTCTGGTCGCGAATAAAACGCGAAACTAAAGCTAGAATTCGATGTTGATAACGCAGCACAAGCAGATCAAAGGCATGATTATTCCCCTTGAATACTTGTTGAACTAACTGCTTGTCTGTCTGCTTTTGCTTGGCCATGAGCGGGCCGACCCAAGAGTATCTTTTAGCGCCATTGAACGCGTAAAATAGACTGAAATCAACTAAATATTAGTCATGAACGACGCTAACCAGCCCATAGCATACAGCAAGCATGATGTTCTTGTCATAGGAGGCGGTGCCGCAGGCATGAGTCTTGCCCTGAAAATTGCTGAATTTGCCAAGGTAACAGTGCTATCAAAAAGTGCTCTGCAACAGGGAAGTACCTACTATGCACAGGGTGGCATTGCAGCCGTGCTCGATGAGAAGGACAGTCTGGAATCGCATATCAATGACACCCTTCAGGCCGGTGCTGGATTATGTCATCCCGATGTAGTGAAACATGTCGTATCCCAAGGCTCGGAATGCATCAATTGGCTAATGCAGCAGGGGGTTGAGTTTACCCGCTTGCAGGATCAGGCAAATATGGAACATGAAATCCAGGTTGCTACCGGCAACTTTGCACAGTTTCACCTGACCCAGGAAGGGGGGCACAGCCATCGCAGGGTCATTCACGCCGCCGATGCAACCGGCAAAGCAATCTTTAAAAGCCTGTCCAAACAAGTTCTGGACAACCCGAATATCACTGTCAAGCTTAATACTGTTGCGGTGGATTTACTAACAAGCGACAAATTCTGCGACCACCAGAAACGTTGTATTGGTGCCTATGTGCTCGATGAACTGAGTGGCAAAATAACCACCTACCAGGCCAAGTTCGTGGTATTGGCCACCGGTGGCGCTAGCAAAGCCTACCTTTATACCTCTAATCCGGATGGCGCTAGTGGTGATGGCGTGGCTATGGCTTGGCGGGCTGGGTGTCGGACTGCCAACATGGAATTTAATCAGTTTCATCCAACCTGCCTCTACCATCCAAAAGCCAAAACCTTTTTGATCAGTGAAGCGGTTCGTGGGGAAGGCGGCATTTTACGTCTGCCCAATGGCTATCGTTTCATGCCAGATTATTCTGAGCGTGCTGAATTGGCACCAAGAGACATCGTGGCAAAAGCGATAGATGCGGAAATGAAACGACAGGGCCTGGAGTGTGTGTACCTGGACATCACACACAAAGAGCCTGCCTTTATCCAGTCTTATTTTCCAGGGATTTATAAAAAATGCCTGAAGTACGGCATCGATATATGTGAGGTGCCGATTCCGGTTGTCCCTGCAGCCCATTATAGTTGTGGCGGCATCATGGTCGACCTCAATGGGCAAAGCGATGTTGCCAACCTTTATGCCATCGGTGAAACTAGCTTCACCGGGCTGCATGGCGCCAATCGTATGGCAAGCAACTCACTGCTAGAGTGTTTTGTTTTCGCTTTTGCCGCGGCTGAAAATATTCGCCAAAAATTTAACCAGGTTGAATTCTTTGAAAACATTCCGGACTGGGATGAAAGTCAGGTCACCGACTCCGATGAGGACGTGGTCATCTCACATAACTGGGACGAGATACGTCGTTTGATGTGGGATTATGTCGGTATTGTGCGCACCGACAAACGATTACAACGCGCAAGCAATCGCATTCAGTTGTTGAGAAAAGAAATCCAAGATTACTACAGCAACTACCGTATCAATACCAATCTGCTAGAACTCAGAAACCTTGCACTGGTGGCCGAGTTGATTATCAATTCAGCAATTTCACGCAAAGAAAGCCGTGGTCTGCATTACACGTTAGATTACCCAAATCAGCTGGAGCATGCCAAAGATACCGTACTGGAGCCTGATAATTATCAGAACTAGATTATAGTTCTCTATCCAAGACCATCCCGACCATTTTTTCCAATTCGGGGTCGCTTACTGTTTCCTTGTTGATCAACCAGCTGAAAAGGTCCTGATCCTCCTGCTCCAAAAGTTTTTTATAGATGCGGACATCATCCGCATTCAAATCGGGTAACTTTTCCATAGAAAAAGGCACCAGCAACAAATCGAGCTCAAGCATACCTCGCCGACTGTGCCACTGAATTCTCTTTAAATCGGCAATCTTGTCCATGGTTACTTTTTTACTCCCAAAGCTAGGTTTATAATTCAAGGCTATGCAGAATTTTTACAGCACACTCGCACAACTTGACCTGATTCGTATAGCTG
>JAYQVM010000039.1:0-14638 GCA_038148435.1 Gammaproteobacteria bacterium
GCAACATTTCTTTTTCGGAAACGGCACTGCGCACTATCAGTCTGGAACTGGATGCAGTTGCAGCGCTCAAGAACCGAATTAATCCGGATTTTGAAAGGGCCTGCTCGCTGGTACTAAATTGCTCCGGTCGCACCATTGTCATGGGCATCGGCAAATCCGGCCATATTGCCAAAAAAATTGCTGCCACCCTGGCTAGTACAGGAACACCGGCTTATTTCGTTCATCCTGCTGAAGCCAGCCATGGTGATATAGGCATGATCACCACAAATGATGTGGTACTTGCCCTCTCAAACTCAGGTATAACAGAAGAAATCCTGACTATACTGGCTGTGCTCAAGCGTAAAGGCGTTCCTCTAATAAGCATGTGCGGAAATGCAAACTCACCTCTGGCTAAAAGCGCCTACGTGAATCTTGATGCCAGCGTGTCCCAGGAAGCCTGCCCACTGGGCCTGGCACCCACCACCAGTACTACAGTAGCGCTGGTGCTTGGCGATGCACTGGCCATGGCCTTGCTGGAAGCCCGGGGCTTTACCGCTGAAGATTTCGCCTTTTCCCATCCGGGTGGCAATCTGGGACGTCGATTATTACTCAAGGTTAGTGATGTCATGCATCAGGGCAAGGATATTCCAGTGGTAGATAAAGACATGCCCGTCAGTGAAGCTCTGATTGAAATGAGCGCCAAAAAACTCGGCTTGACCACCGTTAAGGATCACAAGGGCAAACTGTGTGGTATTTTTACGGACGGTGACCTGCGCCGTTTTCTTGATCAGAAGCTTGACCTGCAAAGCACTCATATCGGTGAGGTGATGACAGGCAGCTTTCGCGCCATTGCAGAAAATGCATTAGCCTCAGAAGCCGCAAAATTAATGCAGGACAATGAAATATACTCGCTGGTTGTCTTGAATGCCGAACAGCAACTCAGCGGCATCGTGACCATGCATGACCTCTTAAAAGCCAACGTGGTGTAAACATGCAGGACTTCTCCCGTGAAATTCAGGAAAAAGCGCGTCACATAAAACTGTTAGTGCTGGATGTTGATGGTGTTCTCAGTGACGGTAAGCTCTATTACAGTGAGAGTGGTGATGAAATCAAAAGCTTCAACATTCTTGATGGGCAAGGAATAAAACTGCTGCTCAATAATCACATAGAGGTTGCTATTATCACCAAACGGGAATCCAAGATTGTCAGCCGCCGCGCCAAGGAACTGGGTATAAACACTCTTGTGCAGGGTAGTCAATCGAAACTGCCGGCACTCGATGATTTGCTTCAGGAACTCAAGCTGGGCTATCAGGAAACTGCCTATATTGGTGATGACCTGCCGGATCTTGCGTGCATGCGACGCGTTGGGTTTGCCGTTACAGTTCCAAATGCCCATCCGGTTTTGCAGCAATATGCACTTTGCTGCACACAGCGACACGGCGGGGAAGGTGCTGTAAGGGAGATATGTGATCTGATTCTGCAGGCTCAGGACAAGTTAGACCGAGCCATTGAGCCCTACCTTTAAAGATGCCCAAGCGCAACCTGCTCTTAATAGTTTCTTTTATTGTACTGTTTTATCTGTTTTACAGTGCAATGGATGAAACAGCCGATTCAGTATTAAGCGGTAGTCCGGTAGACCAGAATTTTGATTATTACATGAGTGTCATCGATAGCACGCGTTTCAGTGCTGATGGAAACTCGCTCTATCGATTGCAGGCCGAGCGGATACAGCACTATCCTCAACCAGAACTGACCAGTATTGAGATGCCGCGTTTGATCTTTTATGTTGATGAAGCCGGTCCGTGGTTCCTCAGTGCAGCATATGGCACAATACAGCAGGATGCTCAACGCGCGGAAGACAAACTAGAATTATCAGAGAATGTTATTGTCCAACATACTGATAATCGAGGTGAGACTCATAATATTTACACGGAAGCATTGACGATCTATCTCGACAGCCGAATACTGACGACAGATCAGGATGTCCTGATGGAATCCAGCAACCGGGAAATCAGTAGCCAGGGCATGACTGCCGATTTATTCGGCAAACACCTTACATTTTTAGGCAATGTCCAGGGTCGCTATGACTAGATTGAACACTACCGAAATCATGATCAGCCTTCTACTGTTGCCCGTTGCAGTGCTGGCTTTGCCTGATGACTTTAACCAGGATTTGCTATCGAGCTGCCCGGCGCTGAGTGAATCTTTCCTAGATCAGGGACTAGAAATCTGTCGAGGCTCAGAAGCCCAGCCGGCTGAAATCACCCAAGGCAGCCTGCGTTTAAGAGGTCTTGAAATCACCATCGAACGGGTACAGGGCGTTATTCAGCAGGTTACTGCAACTGGCTCTCCGGCCAGTTTCCAGCAGCAACCTGCCATTGATCAGGCCACCGTTTATGCTAATGGCGAAAGAATTATCTTTGACAACACCAATCAGACCATCATGATAGAGGGTCAAGCCTCCTTCTCGCAGGAAGGGACCATTGATACCACTGCTGCCCGTATTGATTATGACATAACTAATCGCAAGCTGGATGCCACCCAGATGAATATGGTCATTCCTGCACAGCCTAATGCCCCTTGAATACGCACCCTGTTAGAACACTCAGTGTCCACAAGCTGGCAAAGTCCTACAGGGGACGTCAGGTCGTTAGGGATGTCTCTCTGACTGTCAAAAGTGGGCAGATCGTTGGTCTGTTAGGCCCCAATGGCGCAGGCAAAACCACCTCCTTCTATATGATAATTGGCCTGGTAAAAGCCGATCATGGTGAAGTCTTTATTGACCAGGAGGATATCTCAAAATCACCCATGCATGAACGGGCGCACAAGGGTCTGAGCTATCTCCCCCAGGAAGCATCGATTTTTCGTAAGCTTACGGTCAGAGATAACATCATGGCCATTCTGGAAACCCGAGCCGAGCTTGATAGTCATGCCCGCATCCAGCTTTGTCGGCAGTTGCTGCAGGACTTTCGTGTCATCCATCTTGAGAACAGTCTGGGGATGAGTCTATCCGGCGGCGAGCGACGCCGCGTTGAAATCGCCCGGGCACTGGCAACCGAACCGGATTTCATCCTGCTGGATGAGCCTTTTGCTGGCGTCGATCCGATTTCGGTTGGTGATATCAAGCAAATAATTCGTGATTTGAGTGCCCGCAATATTGGCATCCTTATCACCGATCATAATGTGCGGGAAACCCTCGATATCTGTGAGCTGGCCTACATCGTTAATGAAGGCAGCATTCTGGCAACCGGAGACCCCACCAGCATCCTCAGCAATGAAGAGGTCAAGAGCGTTTATCTGGGCCACGAATTTCGTATTTGACAGCCATCAAGCAGGCAGCCGGTATCGGTATGATACTTGCATGATCTTTGCTATATTGCACTGACTGTTAATCAGCACAGGATGTCTAAAACAGCTGTGTAATAGAACCTGGCAAACATGAAATTATCGCTCCAACTCAAACTGGGCCAGCAACTTACCATGACCCCGCAATTGCAGCAGGCGATTCGCCTCCTGCAACTCTCCACGCTGGACTTGCAGCAGGAAATCCAGGAAGTCATGGAAAGCAATCCCATGCTGGAAATTGAGGAATCCCAGAATGAGGATGACAGGGAAAATTCCGACACCGACGATTATCGGGACAAATCATCATCGACTCATGACGAATCAGAGGAAAGCGTACAGGATCTGTCCGCTTACGACTGGGAAGATAACAACATTCCTGAAGAACTTTCCGTCGACAGCTCCTGGGAAGATATCTATATCAACACCGCCCCCAGCAGTCATGCCGCCCAAGACTATGATGACAGCGATTTTGAATCTCGCAACACTAAAGCTGAAAGCCTGCAGGACCACCTGAACTGGCAACTCAATCTCACGCCGATGTCAGACAGTGATCGTCTTATTGCCACTGCCATCATCGACGCCATTGACCCCAGTGGCCAACTGGCATCTAGCATCGAGTCCATCCATGCCAGCCTGATACGCGAACTCAATATCGACGAGGAAGAGGTGCTGGCGGTGCTGCATCGTATTCAGCAGCTTGATCCGGTTGGTGTGGGTTACCGGGACCTACAGGAATGTCTTAGCCTGCAATTGAACCATTACAACCAGGACTTTGCAGGTTACTCGAGTGCCCGCAAGATCGTTAATGAATTTCTATCACAACTGGCCTCTCATGATTACGCCTACATCATGAAGCGCCTGAAAATCAAAGAGCCTGAACTAAAGGATGCCCTGCAAATCATACTTTCCCTGAATCCGAAGCCCGGCTCTGAAATCACCCCCTTGGATGCTGCCTATGTGATTCCGGATGTTTTTGTCTCC
The DNA here is from genome assembly GCA_038148435.1 of Gammaproteobacteria bacterium. Taxonomy (GTDB): domain Bacteria; phylum Pseudomonadota; class Gammaproteobacteria; order Pseudomonadales; family Pseudohongiellaceae; genus UBA5109. Next base: position 4,306 of record JAYQVM010000039.1, read on the forward strand.
AAGCAGAACGGGCGCTGGAAAGTGGAGCTGAATCCCGATAGTACCCCGTCCATTCGGGTCAATCCCGAATATGCAGCTCTGGTCAATCGACAGGACTCCGGGGCTGATTTAAACTTTCTCAAGGATAACCTGCAGGAAGCCCGCTGGTTTATCAAAAGCCTGCAAAGCAGAAATGAGACGCTGATGAAAGTTGCCAGCAAAATTGTCGAACATCAGCGTGGCTTCCTGGATTTCGGTGAAGAAGCTATGAAACCGCTGGTGCTGCACGATATTGCCGAAGCAATCGGTATGCATGAATCAACCATCTCACGCGTCACTACCCAAAAATTTATGCACACCCCTCGCGGCATCTTTGAATTGAAATATTTTTTCTCTAGCCATGTCACCACCCAGGAAGGCGGAGAGTGCTCCTCTACTGCGATCCGGGCCCTGATCAAGAAGCTTGTTGCCGCCGAAAACCCGCAAAAACCCTTGAGTGATAGTAAAATTACTTCACTTTTGGGGGAACAAGGTATTAATATTGCGCGCCGTACCATTGCGAAATACAGGGAATCCCTGTCCATCTCACCTTCAAATGAAAGGAAACGCCTACTTTAGGCCAGACAGCAAGCGGCCTGTAGACAGAATTAACAAATAAAACCAAGTCAACATGCTGCTAGAAACCATCATCAGCCCCGACCTTACTTTTTGTAATGTGGAGGGAGTGAGCAAGAAACGGCTCCTGGAAACCAGTGCCGAACTGATCGCCAGCAAAGTGGATATCGATGCTGACGAAGTCTATGAGGCCCTGATTGCCCGTGAGCAGTTGGGTAGTACTGGGCTTGGAAATGGTATTGCCATCCCGCATTGCCGGGTTCCCAAGTGCAAGAAAACAGTCGGCTGCCTCATAAAGCTGGGGTTACCTATCGATTTTGATGCAATTGACCAGAAACCAGTTGACCTGCTGTTTTTCTTGCTGGTCCCAGAAAATACAATTGAGGGTCACCTTGAAGTCCTACGTACACTGGCAGAGTTATTCAAGAATCCAAGCTACTGTGAAGGCCTGCGCAAAAGCCAGACTGACAGCGATCTGTTTACCGCCGCCATGCGAACACCGGACGACCTAACCAGAAATTGACCTTTCCTAGTAACGAGATACACATATAATAGGTGCTTCCTGTTTCAAGCAAGCAAGTGTTTACATGAAGCTCATTATTATCAGTGGTCGGTCAGGCTCGGGTAAAAGTACATGTCTGCATGTGTTGGAGGATCTGGGCTACTATTGTGTGGATAACATGCCTGGCAGCCTGCTGGCCTCCCTAGTCGAGCGTATCACTCTAGAAAGCAACCAAAAGCTAAATAAAGTCGCTGTGGGTATTGATGCCAGAAACCTATCCAGCGACCTTAGCCAGTTTGAGGCTATCCATGACCGCCTCATTGCCAGCGATATCCAGTTACAGATCATCTTTCTGGATGCCGATACTAACACGCTGCTCAAACGCTTCAGCGAGACCCGACGAAAGCACCCCCTTAGCAATTCTAAGCTCGGCTTGCTGGAGGCCATCAATCTTGAAAAAGAGCTTCTTCTTTCGATTGCCAACCTGGCCAGCCTAACCATTGATACCAGCAGCCTTACCCTGCAAAACCTCCGTGATATCGTGCGTGAGCAAATTGCAGAACATAAAGCCAATAAGCTGACCCTTCAGTTTCAGTCTTTTGGTTTTAAGCATGGCATCCCGATTGATGCTGACATGGTGTTTGATGTGCGCTGTCTGCCCAATCCCTATTGGGTCGGCAGCCTTCGAGGCCTCACTGGACTTAATCAGGAAGTGGTGGATTACCTGGAATCCCTAACTGAAGTATTAAAAATGTTTAATGATATCAAAGGCTTTCTCGAAACTTGGATCCCAAGTTTCGAACAGAATAACCGCAGCTACATTACCGTAGCACTGGGCTGTACCGGCGGCCAGCACCGCTCGGTCTTTCTATCAGAAAAACTTAAGAAGCATTTCTCGCAAACAATAAGTAATATACAGGTTCGTCATAGAGAACTGAGTAATTTCTAGGACCGTTCTGCCAAGACCATGATCGAAGATAGAATAACTATCAATAACAAAGCTGGTCTGCATGCCCGTGCAGCTGCCAAGCTCGTTGAAACGATAAGTAATTTTGACTGCCAAATTGAAATTGGCACTCATGAAAAGATGGTAGACGGTAAGAGTATTCTCTCCATCATGTTACTAGCTGCATCACCCGGTACAGTTCTTGATGTAAAAGTCGACGGCAATGATGAACTGGAAGCTCTTTCAGCCATCACCGCACTGGTTGCAAATAACTTCGACGAAGACTAGTCAGTCCACCTTCCTAGCAAAGATTTTTAAAAAGCCCATAAAACCAGCAAGTGCCAGGATTAGCGAGACTCCCAGATTCATTCCAGCGACTGCCGGCAAATACCCTAAACCCATTGCAAAGCAGGCAACTATTGTTGCATAGGGAAATTGTGTCCTAACGTGATGTAGGTGATCACAGGATGTCGAGATCGAACTCATAATAGTTGTATCAGATATCGGGGAACAGTGATCCCCAAAAATGGCTCCATCCAATACTGCCGCAAGACTCATCATGGTAATCAGCCCATAACTCTCTCCATCTATCTGAAAAGCAAGCTGGGAGGTGATAGGAATAAAAATGGCCATGGTGCCCCAGGATGTCCCCGTTGCAATGGCTGCCGCTGCACTGAGTACAAACACGATCAGGGGATACATAAATGCTGGAATCGCTTCGCCAGTTATAGCCACCAGAAATGGTCCCGTCTCGATTTGCTCGCAGATACCCCCCAGCGACCAAGCCAGTATCAGGATTAGCCAGGGGTATAAAGCGGATTTGGCACCTTTTTTGACTGCTGGTGCAATGTGCTCAAATGAGAGCCTGGCCAGTAAGAGGGTACAGACAAACGCCGTTAGCAGGGAAAAAGCTCCAGCAAAAATCAGCACCTGTACATTATTCTCAGAGGCTGAAATGACATTACGCCAGGCGGTAAAACTCAAGAAATTCCCCATGGATTCCGATAGCAGAGCAAGTCCGCCGCCATCTACCCAGAGACCTGCAAACAATATACAAAATAATACGCCAACGGGGAGCAGCGCCGTGGAGGCCCTGATGATAGCCTGCTCATCGGGCTTTACTTCATTTTCAATTTTTGTTGGCAGTAGGGCATCCTCGGCGACAATAGCGCCTGCCCGGCTGCGGCGTTCTGCCTTTAACATGCTGCCAAACTCGCGGCCTGACCACACGTTAATCATAATGAACAGAATCATGAAGATGCAGTAAAAACGAAAACTGAGGGCATCCAGGAACATGGAATAGGCATCCCGGTTAAAACCCAGAGAGGAACTGACTTCGGCAAAAATGCCGACTTCATAACCAATCCAAGTTGACATCAGTGCGATACCGGCCACTGGTGCACTGGTGGCATCGACCAGGAATGCCAGCTTTTCCCGGCTTATTTGCATGGCATCACTGATCGGTCGCATGGACGAACCGACAATCATCACATTGGCGTAATCATCAATGAAAACCACAAAGCCCATCAGGCTCGTGACAAACTGGGTTGAACGCGGCCCCTGCGCAAAACGTTCCAGCCAGGATACGATGGCCAGCAGGCCACCAGACAGGATCACAACGGAGATCATCATCAGCATGAGGATGATAAAGGCCAGCACCGAAAGATTGAAAGGGTCACTTATCACATTCCAGAGCTGCATTAACACGGTGACAGCACTGTCCAACCAGGAACTAAGCTGCAATGGTGCAGCAGGCACATTGATCAAGAATGCTCCACTGATAACTCCGGCACTGAGACTCAGCAAGAGCTGGCGGGTGGCAATCGCACAGGCGACAGCAAACACCGGCGGCAAAATGCTGTACCAGTGATACTCATTTGTCCCGCTGCGAATCTGGAAAAACCAGGCCAGCGCCGAAAAGGCAAAAATAATTATCATGGCAAGGCCAATTTGCCTCTTGCTCGCTAACATGTATTTTCTTTAGTGCAATGAGTTTCAGGGACTTTGCTGATGCCGCACTGTTATAATACCCGCATCTTTCATTATTTGTCTTTCCATTGAAGCATGTTGCAGCCGGGCGATAACAAAATTCAGGCTCATGAACATCTGGAAGCGTTGTCCACGGCTCTGGACAGCGGCTCTTTTGTTCACGTCAGGCAAATGCTCAACGCTCTTCCTGCAGCAACCATTGCTCATCTTCTTGAATCTTCGCCCTACAAATCACGTGAAGTGCTGTGGCGCCTGGTTAGCAAAGATAATGAAGGTGAAGTACTCAATTACTTGAATGAGGATATACAGAGTGAAATCCTCACCCGGCTGACGCCGGAAGAAGTCGCTAGCCTAACTGAAGGGCTGGAAACAGACGATCTGGCAGACATTCTGCAACAGTTGCCGAACCAGGTAATCAATGAGGTTCTGTTGGCCATGGACGAACAGGACCGTACCCGTCTTGAGGCCGTGCTCTCCTACCCGGAAGATAGCGCCGGGGGCCTGCTCAACACTGACACCATTACAGTCCGCCCCAGCCACACTCTGGATGTTGTTCTGCGCTATCTGAGACGCCATGACGAAATTCCCAGCATGACCGACAATATTCTGGTGGTGAGTCGCGATGACCACCTGGTTGGCTTGCTCCCTTTACGCAAAGTACTGGTTTCTGATCCAAACCTGGCAGTTGGTGACGTAATGATTACCGACTTCGAAGCCATTCCGGTAAGCATGCCGGACAATGAAGTCGCGCAACTCTTTGAAAGAATGGATTGGGTATCCGCTCCAGTAGTGGATGAAAATGGGAAACTGCTTGGACGCATCACCATCGATGATATCGTCGATGTAATCCGTGAGGATGCCGATCACGCTTTCCTGGGCATGGCGGGTCTGGATGAAGAAGATGACTCTTTTGCCCCGGTCTTAAAGACTGCCAAGCGACGAGCGATCTGGCTGGGCGTCAACCTAATCACGGCATTTCTGGCAGCACTGGTTATCAATCGTTTTTCTGAGACCATTGATCAGGTCGTTGCCCTCGCCGTGCTGATGACTATCGTGGCCAGCATGGGAGGCGTGGCTGGCAACCAAACCCTCACTCTGGTGATCCGTGGTATGGCGCTTGGCCAGATTGGACGCACCAATTCAATCTGGCTGATGTGGCGCGAACTGGGTGTCGGCTTGTTCAATGGCCTGTTATGGGCTCTGGTGGCGGCTGTAATTGCCATTATCTGGTTTGATGACAATAAACTGGGCTATATTTTTGCCGGCGCCATGATCGTCAACCTCGTAGCGGCTGCCCTTTCTGGCGCCTTCCTGCCGCTGTTCCTCAAACGCCTTAATGTAGACCCGGCACTGGCCGGCTCAGTGGTTCTCACCACCATCACTGACGTCGTTGGTTTTCTTTCATTTCTGGGCTTTGCCGCCCTTTTCTACTGAGCATGACTGAAGAAAACCAGGAAACAGACCAGGATTTTGTTGTCAGCAAGAGTCAACGCAAGCGTGAAATGCTGGCCCTGCAGGAACTGGGGCAAACGCTTATCGCCATGGGTGCTGCAAAGCTGCAGAAATGCCTTTTACCGGAAGAATTATTGGCCGCCATCAATGAATACAAGCGCTTGCCCAACAAGCATGAAGCGCGCCGGCGCCAGCTGCAATACATTGGCAAATTGATGCGCCAGATAGATACCTCGACGATAGAACTGGTTATTGCCCAGGATCACCAGCAGTCCAACCATGACAGGCGCCTGTTTCAGCACCTGGAACTCACCCGTGAAGCCTTGCTGTCTGGCTCAGAGGAGACACTGCAAGCTCTCATAGAGGAACATCCAGATCTGGATATTCAGTATTTGCGGCAATTGATCCGCCATTCAATCAAAGAAAATGCCGCTGGTAAGACGCCCCAGGCCAGCCGCAAGCTATTCAAATTCTTGAGAGATCTCAAGTCATCTGATTAATCATCCACAATACTGATTTTGGGCGCACTCAAACTGCTGTCGAGATCTTTCACGGCGGCATCCACCTGAGCCGCAATCTGCCCGTATGCCAGACTGACCGGATTCTCAGGCTCAGCAACCACGATAGGAAGGCCATCGTCACTGTGCTCACGTATTGCCTTGTCCAGTGGCAAGGAAGCCAGAACATTTACTGAATACGTGTTGGCAATGCGACTGGCACCCCCCTCACCGAAAATATGCTCCATGTGTCCACACTCACTGCAAATGTGCTGAGCCATATTCTCCACGACGCCCAGTATGGGAATTCCGACTTTGCGAAACATTTCAATGCCGCGTTGGGCATCCAGAAGCGCAATGTCCTGCGGCGTCGTGACAATAACCGAACCACTGACAGCCAGGGACTGCGCCAGACTGAGCTGAATATCGCCGGTACCAGGCGGCATATCGACGACCAGGTAGTCGAGTTTCCCCCACTGGGTGTCATTCAGAATCTGATTGAAAGCTCCTACCACCATGGGTCCCCGCCAGGCCATTGCCTGACGCTGATCCACCAGAAAGCCGATAGAATGACAAGTAATACCATGCGCCTGTACCGGTTTCATGGTGCGTTCATCGACGATTTCCGGGCGAGTGCCATCTGGCAGCCCGAGCATGGTCGGAATACTGGGGCCGTAAATATCGGCATCGTAAAGGCCAACGCTGGCACCGAGCGATTTCAGCGCCAGGGCCAGATTGACGGCTGTAGTGGATTTGCCCACTCCCCCCTTGCCAGAAGAGACCACAATAATATGTCTGATACCCGCCAGGTTGGGATTTTCATTTTCAGGGTGCTGTTTCATAAATCTCTCTTTGCTAAATTCCGGCCGATTATATCAGGTGCCTGACAACGCCAGGAAACCCCCTATGTACAGAAATCTTAAATATATGCCAGGATTGTCCTCCGTGGCATGAGATAAAATTTTATCCGTTTGTCGAAAAAGCTTTTTATCCTGAGCCGGAACCCTATTGCGATGTCCTTTCCCAAATATTTTCCGAAAAAGAGGCAGGGCTGCTTGAGGAGCCCATTGGCGAGTGACGAGCCCCGCAGCTCCAGAAGAATAGGCGAAAAAAGATCGAAGAAGCACGATCAGAACAGCTAGAAAGTCAAATCACCATTAAAAGGTTTTAAACCAGGCGATGGCCGGATTTTCTGATAAAAAAAGGGGCCCATAAGGCCCCTTTGATACAGCATTATTGTTTTAGCTATTACAATAAAATGCCGCCGTAGTTCACAAAGAACGGGGCAAAAACCAGACTCAGAATAGCCGACAGTTTAATCAGGATGTTCAATGAGGGCCCTGAGGTGTCTTTAAGTGGATCACCCACGGTATCACCTACAACCGCTGCTTTATGCTCATCAGATCCTTTACCACCCAGGTTTCCTGCCTCGATATATTTTTTGGCATTATCCCAAGCACCACCACTGTTTGATGAAGCAATGGCCAGTACACCACCGGCAACCAGTGAGCCTGCCAGAATACCGGCAACCGCCGGAACGCCAAACAGGAAGCCAACCACCAGCGGGGTTCCCATAATCAGCACACCAGGGGCAATCATTTCACGCAGGGCGGCCTTGGTTGAAATAGCCACACACTGACCGTATTGCGGACGACCCTGTCCTTCCATGATGCCCGGAATTTCACGGAACTGCCGACGCACTTCTTCAATCATGTCGAATGCGGCAGCACCGACTGACTGCATGGTCATGGCAGTGAATAGGAAGGGCAATACAGCACCGATAAACAGGCTGGTAAATACCACCGGATCTAGCAAGGTAATAGAGGAAATCAGACTGAAATTCTCACCCATATTTTCACGCATCAGGTTTTCTGAATGCGTCAGGAAGGCCGAAAACAAAGCCAGCGAGGTCAGGATGGCTGCACCAATCGCGAAGCCCTTACCGATCGCCGCAGTTGTATTACCAGCTGAATCAAGAATATCGGTGCGACGACGTACTTCCTTGTCCAGGCCAACCATCTCTGCAATACCACCGGCGTTATCAGCTACCGGTCCATAGGCATCAATGGTCAGAGCGATCGCCAAGGTGCCTAGCATTCCAAGCGAGGCTATGGCAATACCGTACATGCCTGCCAGTTCCCAGGATACGAAGATCGAAATGGCGATGGCAAGATAAGGCAAAACCGTGGATTTATAGCCAAGTGCCAGACCAAAAATGATGTTGGTTGCTGACCCTGTCTCACAGGATTTGGCAACTTCCTGTACCGGCTTGTACATGTCGGAGGTGTAGTATTCCGTTAATAGTCCCACTGCCAGACCTGCCACCAGTCCAGAGAGGAAACACCAGTACACGCCCATATCTGAATAGGCTTCACCATTGATGACAAATTCTTCTGGAATCATCCAGCGGGTAAAGAAGAAGATGACCACAGCCATCAGCACTGAGGAGATAATCAGCAACTTCTTGAGGGCTGGCGCTACCTGTTCTTCGGTGTGCACCCGTACCAGCATCTTGGTCAAAAGGCTGACCGGAATGCCAACAGCTGAAATCATGATCGGGTAGAGCATGGCATTGAGGTCTGCTGAAAAGGCAATCGCCGAAATAACCAGTGCAGCACAGGTACTTTCAGCACAGGAACCAAACAGGTCAGCTCCCATACCGGCGACATCACCAACATTATCACCGACGTTATCGGCAATTACTGCCGGATTGCGCGGATCATCTTCCGGAATACCTTTTTCCACTTTACCGACCAGGTCTGCGCCAACATCAGCTGCTTTGGTAAAGATACCACCACCCACACGGGCAAACAGTGCGATTGATGAGCCTCCCAGACCAAAGCCGGCGATCACTTCCATCAATACATTATTATCTACATCCGGCAACAGCGCCTGCATCACCAGATAAATGATCATCAGACCAAGTGTTGCCAGACCGACCAGTGCAAAACCCATGACAGCCCCGGAGTTCATCGCTACCACAAAGGCATCGGCGATGTTATTACGGGCTGAAACGGTAGTGCGGGCATTCCCGGCAGTTGCCACTTTCATACCGATGTAGCCGGATACAATCGAGATCAGGGCACCGAAGAGAAAGGAGATAGCTGTATAAATTCCCTCTCTGACACCATCTGTATGAGTATCATCGATCAGCACAGCAATGACTACCGCAAAGGCAATCATGAACACGGCCAGGTATTTGTATTCCTGTTTCAAGAAGGCCATGGCCCCTTCAGCGATAGCGCCATGAATTGTTTTCAGACGCTCACCTTCTTCCTGATTCAGGCCCAAATCGACCGGGATGGATGTCACCTTTTTCATATAGTAAAAGGCAATAGCCAGGCCCAACAGGGAGAGGATAATAATGAACGCAATTGTCATCCGGTTTTCTCCGTTTGCATGAGTTTTATGAGTTAATAAATTGAGTTAAAAAAACCCGCGCACTTTACCACAACGCAGTTCACAAACAAAGTTAAGAACGGGGGATTATTGTGCCTGCAGCCTCGCCGCTTCAGCCTGTATACGCTGCAATTCCTCACTGAGCCTTTGCAGCCTTTCTTCATCGACCTCAACGCTCAATTCGGCGGTTTCTTCATCCATTGCACTGAACTTTTCACTTTCTTCGTCCAGCGCAGCACTAAGGGCTTCAGCCACTAGCAATGCATCATTCAACACAGTATTGGCACTGCGTATTACCTCAGTCTGTGCATTGACTTCAGCGACTCTGGCTCTTAATTCTTCCACGCGTGACTGCTGTCTGGCACGCTCCTGGGCGGCCCGCAGCTCTTCTGCTTCACGCTGTGATGCCTGACTGGCCTCGTCGGCAAGACGCCTGGCTTCCTGGTCCTCAAGTTCTCGTTGTCTTGCTGCCCGGCGCGCTTCCTCAGCCCGGCGCTCTGCTTCCAGCACTTCCTGCCGGGCCAGTTCCTCGGCCCGAAGCCTTTCAATACGCTGTGCTTCTGCAGCTTCTTGAGCCTGGCGCATGGCCTGCTGTTCCTCTATTTGCGCCTGCGAAGGCAAATTTTTCGAGGCACAGGCGCTTAACGATACGGCAAACCCGATAACAAGAATTTTCATGCTGTTTCTGATGCTTTTCATGACTTTCTAACTGCTTTGTGCATTAGGGGCGAATGATAACGCAAATACTGGCCATGTAATAAACTTTAAACTGAGCGCTACCCACCTTGAGGACAGCTAAGTATACTGTTTGAATGAGGTTTTTTACTTATTTACTTGGCGTTACAGGGCTCTTCATTCTCAGCCTGCCTTTCTTGATGTTTTTCACCCTTCTTGAAGAGCAGCCTGCCAGTGCTTTGAACACACAACTCTCCCGGCAAAACCTGGAAGATATTC
>JAYQVM010000040.1:0-14510 GCA_038148435.1 Gammaproteobacteria bacterium
GACACCGGGTTTTCATCCCGGCAACAGGGGTTCGAAACCCCTAGGGGACGCCATCCATAAAAAAGCCCGCTTAATACGGGCTTTTTTATGTCTTTTAGTTTTTCTATTTTTTCGGGTAGTCTCGGAAGGTTGGACCAGTATATAGCTGTCGAGGGCGGCCAATTTTGAAAGGGTTACTAATCATTTCATGCCAGTGTGCAACCCATCCCGGAGTTCTGCCAGTTGCAAAAATTACAGTAAATAGACTGGTTGGAATGCCGATGGCTTTTAAGATGATCCCGGAATAGAAATCAACGTTGGGGTAGAGGTTGCGCTCAACAAAATACTCATCTTCAAGTGCAATTTTTTCCAGTTTCATGGCGATTTTCAATAAAGGATCATCATCCTTGCCGAGTTCCTCGAGAACATTCTGACAGGCTTCCCTTAAAACTTTGGCGCGCGGGTCAAAGTTTTTGTAGACACGGTGTCCGAAACCCATCAGTCGGAAGGGGTCATCCTTGTCCTTAGCTTTTTCGATAAACTTATCAATATTTGATTCATCACCAATCTGGTTAAGCATTTTCAGTACGGCTTCATTGGCACCACCATGGGCAGGACCCCACAAAGCTGCAATGCCCGAGGCAATACAGGCGTATGGATTGGCGCCGGTGGATCCGGCTAATCTTACGGTGGACGTGGATGCATTTTGCTCATGATCGGCATGTAGCAGGAAGATTTTATCCATGGCATCTGCCAGTACCGGACTGACTTTTGTTTCTTCGCAGGGGGTGCTGAACATCATGTGTAAAAAGTTTTCTGAGAAGCCCAGGCTGTTGTCTGGATAGACAAAAGGCTGGCCTACGGAATATTTGTAGCACATGGCTGCCAGGGTCGGCATTTTTGCAATAAGACGGACAGCAGCTTCCATACGATGTATATCATTGCCTATTTCCAGATCGTCATGATAGAAGGCTGAGAGGGCGCCAACGACACCAACCATGATAGCCATTGGATGAGCATTACGTGGAAAGCCATTAAAGAAGCTGTGCATTTGTTCATGCACCATGGTGTGATAACGGATCCGTTTGTTGAATGATTCTTTTTCTTCAGCGTTTGGCAGTTCACCATTCAAGAGCAAGTAACAACATTCCAGAAAGTCAGATTTTTCAGCAAGTTGCTCAATTGGATAGCCCCTGTAAAGCAGTATACCCTTACCACCATCTATGTAGGTGATTTTGGATTCGCAGGAGGCGGTTGACATGAAGCCAGGATCAAAAGTGAAAAGGCCTTTGCTGGCCAAACTGCTTACATCAATTACGTCTGCTCCTGTGGAACCCTTGTAGACGGGTAAGTCAAGGGTTTCGTCTATGCCATCAACTGACAACTGAGCTTTTTTCTCAGCCATAGCTACTCCTGTTAAGAGAAATAATAGTTCTTTGAAAAGTGTGTTTTTTTAAAGCACAACCAAACGGAAGACGCACACTATCTTCTGTCAAGGAAATTGTCAAATAGACAGGACAAAAAAACCAAGGCTACAAGCCACTTAGACACACTTTTTGTAAGCCTGCTTAATAGATAAAAAAGCATTAAAGGCTGTTGCGAAACCGTGGCGAAGCGACTAATATGCACACACTTTATTGGCAACACTGCAATGATAATAAAATTCTATCAGTTTTTAAATTTTTGATAGTTTTTAAATAGAGGTTGATCTATTGTGAAAGACAAACGACCTGTAAATCTAGACATATCCTCCATCCACCTGCCTATTGCGGCTTACACTTCAATTACTCACCGAATCTCAGGGGTCATCGTTTTTGTTGGCGTCGCCATTTTGTTATGGATGTTTGATCTGTCCATGAGTAGTGAGGAAGGCTTTAACCAGATAAAAGATCTGCTGAGCTCGCCACTGATGAAGTTCAGTGTCTGGAGCATACTCTCGGCTCTGGCCTATCATCTGGTTGCAGGTCTTAAACATTTACTAATGGACATTGGTATTGGTGAAACTAAGGAAGCTGCACCGCTGGGGGCCAAAATTACCCTTCTAGTGAGTCTGATTCTGATTGTCGCGCTGGGGGTGTGGATATGGTAACAAATGTGACGAGTTTTGGCCGCAGTGGCCTATATGACTGGCTTGTTCAAAGAGTATCGGCAGTCTTCCTGCTTCTTTATATATTTTTTTTGCTATATGTCTTTATAACGACATCGGATATGCAGTATGAAGACTGGCAGTCTTTGTTTGCGCAAAACTCCGTGCGTATCTTAAGCCTAATTGCGCTACTGTCGCTTTGTGCGCATGCCTGGATTGGCATGTGGACTATTTCCACGGACTACCTGACCAGCAAGATGCTGGGCAGTGCTGCCGGAAAAATTCGCTTCTTGTTTGAACTTGTGTGCCTGCTATTTCTCTTTGTCTATTTTGTATGGTGCATCCAGATTTTGTGGGGTATTTAAAACGTGGCTAAAATCAGAACCTTATCCTTTGATGCTGTAATCGTGGGTGGTGGTGGCTCCGGCATGCGTGCCGCTCTCCAACTGGCTCAGTCTGGATACAACACGGCCGTTATTTCCAAGGTTTTTCCAACCCGTTCACATACGGTATCTGCCCAGGGAGGTATCACTTGTGCAATCGCCAGCGCTGACCCAGAAGATGACTGGCGTTGGCATATGTACGATACCGTCAAGGGCTCTGACTACATTGGGGATCAGGATGCTATCGAATACATGTGCAGTGAAGGTCCCCAAGCTGTGTTTGAAATGGAGCATTTGGGATTGCCTTTTTCCCGAAATGATGATGGCAGAATTTATCAAAGGCCTTTTGGTGGTCAATCAAAAGACTATGGTAAGGGGGGGCAGGCCGCTCGTACCTGCGCCGCTGCAGACCGAACTGGGCATGCCCTTTTGCATACTTTATATCAAGGCAATATTAAAAATAACGCCAGTTTTCTAAATGAATGGTTTGCTACTGATTTAGTCAAAAATCAAGATGGCGCTGTAGTTGGAGTAGTAGCGATTTGTATCGAAACAGGTGAGACTGTTTTCGTTAAATCTAAAGCCACAGTTCTTGCTACTGGGGGGGCCGGGCGTATTTATTCTTCAACGACAAATGCTTTAATTTGTACGGGTGACGGTATTGGAATGGCATTGCGAGCCGGATTTCCTCTCCAAGATATGGAAATGTGGCAGTTTCATCCCACGGGTATCTATGGTGCCGGAACGCTAGTAACTGAGGGCTGCCGAGGAGAGGGTGGTTATTTAGTGAATAAGGATGGAGAGCGTTTTATGGAGCGCTACGCTCCTAATGCCAAAGATCTGGCTGGACGTGATGTGGTCGCTCGCTCAATGATATTAGAAGTATTGGCTGGAAGAGGTGTTGGTCCGCAAGGCGATCATGTGCTTCTAAAACTTGACCACCTTGGTGAAAAAACCCTTAACGCTAAACTTCCAGGTATTCTTGAGCTTTCTCGTACCTTTGCGCATGTAGACCCGGTCAAGGAGCCGATTCCGGTGATCCCAACTTGCCATTATATGATGGGGGGAATTCCAACTAATGTTAATGGACAAGCCATCATGCAGGATGGGGAAGGAAATGACAAAATAATTGATGGGTTATATGCAGTAGGCGAAGCCGCATGTGTATCTGTGCACGGAGCAAATAGACTCGGTGGTAATTCGCTTTTAGACCTTATTGTATTTGGAAGAGCGGCTGGTATTTTTATAGAAAAAGCATTGAGTCAAGGAATAGAAATGAGAGATGCATCTGATTCAGACATTGATCAATCTATGCAACTTCTAAACAAATTGAATCTAAGTAGTTCTGGAGAAAAAGTGCCAGATCTTCGTAAAGAATTACAAACTGTAATGCAGAATCACTTTGGAGTATTCCGAAAAGGTGACTTTATGCAAGAAGGAAAAGAAAAGCTTCAAGAACTTCGAAATCGTATTGAAAATGCTCATTTAGAAGACAAGTCTGAGGTTTTTAATACTGCTCGCATTGAAGCTCTTGAATTAAACAATTTATTAGAAGTAGCCGAAGCGACAGCTATTTCTGCTGAAGCAAGAAATGAAAGTAGAGGTGCTCATGCTCGTGAAGATTATTCTGAAAGAGATGATGAAAACTGGTTATGTCACTCTATTTTCACTCCCGGGACTAAAGAAGTAAGTAAACGTTCGGTTAATTTTACTCCGAGAACGGTGCCAACCTTTGAGCCAAAAATTCGTACATATTAATAAATTTGAGGTGAAAAACATCGTGTTAGTCAGTGTGTATCGTTACAACCCAGAAACTGATAAAGAACCTCACATGCAGGACTTTGAGGTAGAGCTGCCTGAGGGAAAAGACCTCATGGTTCTGGATATTCTTCATCTAGTTAAAAATGAAGACGCTAGCGTTGTGTATAGGCGCTCTTGCCGTGAGGGCGTATGCGGTTCAGATGGAATGAATATGAATGGCAAAAATGGTCTTGCCTGTATTACTCCAGTGACTAGTATTATAAAAAATAATAAATTAGTTTTGCGCCCTCTACCTGGTTTGCCAGTCATTCGTGATCTGGTAGTGGATATGAGTGCTTTTTATAAGCAGTATGAACGCATCAAGCCCTATTTGCAGAATGATGAAGCAGCTCCAGCTATTGAGCGTCTTCAGTCTCCAGAAGATAGGGCCAAACTCGATGGTCTATATGAATGTATACTCTGTGCCTGCTGTTCCACTAACTGCCCATCTTTCTGGTGGAATCCGGAAAAATTTGTAGGCCCGGCTGGACTCTTGCAGGCTTATCGTTTCCTAGCTGATAGCCGGGATACTCGTACCGAAGAAAGGCTTGCCGAGCTTGAAGACCCCTTTAGTGTCTTTCGTTGTCGCGGTATCATGAATTGCGTAGCAGTTTGTCCAAAAGGCCTCAATCCGACGCGAGCAATTGGACATATTAAGTCTATGCTAGTTGATAGAGCTACTTGACAAGGAAACGCTTAAACATGTCATCGCTAGAAAATTCCCTACAATTAATGCTGCGTTCCACGCATATCTCCGGCAGTAATCTTGAATATGTTGAAGATCTATATGAATCATATTTACAAGATCCAAGATCTGTGTCAAAGGAGTGGCAGGATTTTTTTAATGACCTACCGGGTGTAAGTTCACAACAGGAAGTTTCTCTATCGGCGGTTAAGCAATCTTTTTTAGGAGTTCCAAGCCGCAGCGCTGGGCAGTTCATACCTCAGGCAGTTTTGGGTGAGCAACAAGTTTCAGTCTCTCATGAGGCCAAACAGGTTAGTGTTGTACAGCTCATAAGTTCCTATCGTGTGCGAGGCCATCAGCATGCTAAGCTAGATCCACTGGGTATCATGTACCGCGAGGCAGTACCAGACCTTGAGCTTGGTTTCCACCAGCTTTCTTCAGCTGATATGCAAATCAGTTTCAAAACACAGCCATTATTTGTGCCTAAAATTGAAGCCACGCTGTCTGAAATCATAAACATTTGCGAGAGTATTTATTGTAGCTCCATCGGTTATGAATTCATGGGGATCGTTAATTTGGAAGAAAAGCAATGGATACAGCGTCGTATTGAAAGTAATGGGGGAAAACCTAACTTTTCTAATGAAACACGGTTACATATTCTGGAGCGTCTGAGTGCCGCAGAAGGACTGGAAAAACATCTTGATTCAAAATACCCAGGAACCAAACGTTTTGGTCTTGAGGGCGGCGAAAGTCTGATACATGCTCTGGATGACATTATCCAGCGTGCTGGAGAGCATGGTGCCAAGGAGATACTTATTTCAATGGCTCATCGTGGCCGATTGAACGTGCTGGTAAATACGCTTGGAAAAAATCCGGCCGACCTTTTTGATGAATTTGAGGGAAGAGCTGTATTTAAAGGTTCAGGAGATGTGAAATATCACCAGGGCTTTTCGTCCAATGTGATGACACCGGGTGGCGAAGTTCATTGTAGTATGGGGTTTAATCCTTCTCACCTGGAGATCAGCTCGCCTGTCATTCAGGGGTCAGCCCGAGCTCGCCAAGATCGTCGTAAAGACTCTATTGGAGACACTGTATTACCCATTTGCATTCATGGTGATGCAGCATTCGCTGGCCAGGGTGTTGTAATGGAAACTTTCCAGATGTCACAGACTCGGGGTTATAAAACTGGCGGCACGGTCCACATCGTCATAAATAATCAAGTTGGTTTTACTACCAGCCGCCAGGATGATGCGCGATCAACGGAATATTGCACTGATGTGGCAAAAATGGTGCAGGCCCCGATTTTCCATGTGAATGGTGATGACCCTGAAGCTGTTCTTTTTGTTACGCGGTTGGCACTTGATTATAGAAATAAATTCCATAAGGACGTTGTTGTTGATTTGATCTGCTATCGTCGTCGCGGGCACAATGAGACTGATGAGCCTTCTGCTACACAACCCAGAATGTATGAGGTGGTCAAGAAATTACCGACTACACGTGCCCTTTACGCAGAACAGCTGATTATGGAGGGCTTGCTAGGCCAATCTGAGATGGATGAGCTCAACAATTCATACCGTAAAGCCCTGGATGAGGGGACGCATGTGGTGAAGTCGCTCGTTCATGCTCCCAATACGGCAATGTTTGTTGATTGGCGTCCGTATCTGGGTCATGACGCTGATATGAAATGTGATACCTCCATTGACCAGGAGCATCTAAAGATTCTTGCACACAAACTGGTCGAAATTCCAGAAGGATTCAAACTCAACAGGCAAGTCGCCAAAGTGATTGAATCACGCAAAGCGATGGCCAATGGAGAGCAATCTTTTGATTGGGGTGGTGCTGAGCTTCTGGCTTATGCCAGCCTGGTGGATAACAACTATAAAGTTCGAATAACGGGACAGGATGTCGGGCGCGGTACATTCTCCCACCGACATGCTGTCGTTTATGATCAGGAGACAGGTGAGCCTTTTGT
This sequence comes from Gammaproteobacteria bacterium, assembly GCA_038148435.1. GTDB lineage: Bacteria > Pseudomonadota > Gammaproteobacteria > Pseudomonadales > Pseudohongiellaceae > UBA5109. The sequence goes on from JAYQVM010000040.1 coordinate 6,906, forward strand.
GCCGCTCAGTTACATTTCAGAATCGCAAAGAAAGTTTGTGATTTATGATTCGCTATTATCGGAAGAAGCGGTATTGGCATTTGAATATGGTTATGCCACTACGCGTCCAGATGCGCTGGTCATCTGGGAAGCCCAGTTTGGTGATTTTGCCAATGGCGCTCAGGTAGTCATAGATCAGTTTGTCACCAGTGGTGAAATCAAGTGGGAACGTCTTTGTGGGCTGACAATGTTTTTACCGCATGGCTATGAAGGACAGGGGCCCGAGCATTCATCTGCACGTTTGGAACGATTCCTTCAACTATGTGCGGAAGGTAATATTCAGGTTTGTATCCCGACCACTCCGGCACAGACCTTCCATATGTTACGTCGTCAGATGATGCGCCCCTTACGCAAGCCTCTGGTGGTAATGACCCCCAAAAGTCTCTTAAGACATAAAGAGGCTATATCGAATTATGATGAACTGGCCAATGGGCGTTTCCATCGAGTATTGCCGGAGACGGATAACCTGGATGCCAAAAAAGTTAAGCGCGTCGTATTATGCAGCGGTAAAGTCTATTATGAAATTCGTGCCAAACGTCGTGAAGAAAAGATCGATAATATTGCCATCATCAGGCTTGAGCAGCTTTATCCTTTCCCAGAAGAATCATTGGAGAAAATTCTTTCCGCTTATATAAATTTAGAGTCTATTGCATGGTGCCAGGAAGAACCACAGAATATGGGAGCCTGGTATCCCAGTCAGCATCATATGAAAAATGTTCTGAATAGACTAAATCCAAAACTAGTACTGGAATATACAGGTCGTGACCTCTCAGCATCTCCGGCCGCCGGGTACACGGCTTTGCATGTGGCAAAGCAGGAAAAACTTGTGCTGGATGCGCTCAACCTAAGTAAAGACTAAAAATTTCAATAACCCATAGCTAACAAACAACTACGGAAAAAACCATGGCTATAGAAATTAAAGCGCCTTCATTACCAGAATCAGTCCCCGATGGAACTATTGCAACCTGGTATAAGCAGGAAGGTGAGAGTGTATCCCGTGATGAACTTCTGGTTGATATTGAAACGGATAAAGTATTGCTTGAAGTGGTTGCCCCGGATAATGGCGTGTTACAGAAAATCCAAAAAGCCGAGGGAGATACCATTGTTAGCAATGAAGTTTTGGCCTTTTTTGAGGCTGGTGAAGTAACAGAAAAAACAGCTGAAAAATCTGAGACTCGACAAGATAATCCTGCAAAAGCAGCGCCGGTTGAAGATAATAGTTCTGTGGAAGTTTTATTGAGCCCTGCGGCAAAAAAACTAGTTGAAGAAAATTCCCTTGAACCAAACAGCGTGAAAGGTACCGGGAAAGACGGGCGTGTAACAAAAGAAGATGTGCTCAAGCATCTAGAGATGGGTGGTACAAGTGCTGAGTCTGTCCCTGGAAGTCCTCCACCTCCAGTAGCGAAACCACAAGCAAACGGTCACAGAGCTGAGGAACGTGTGCCGATGACACGTTTGCGCGCCAAAGTTGCTGAGAGGCTCCTGCAGGCTACCAATACCACGGCCATGCTGACGACTTTTAATGAGGTTAACATGCAGTCGGTTATGGAGCTGCGCAGCAAGTACAAAGACATGTTTGAGAAAAAACATGATGGGACCAAGCTTGGTTTCATGTCATTCTTTGTGCGAGCTAGTATTGAAGCCCTGAAGCAGTTTCCAGCAGTAAATGCTTCAATAGATGGCAACGATATTATCTATCATGGGTATCAGGATATTGGTGTTGCCGTGTCTTCACCTCGCGGACTGGTCGTGCCCGTTTTACGTGATGCTGATGCGATGAGTCTGGCTGACATCGAATTGCAAATTCGGGATTATGGACTGAAAGCGCGGGATGGAAAGTTAACTATCGAAGAAATGACTGGAGGTACCTTTACTATTTCCAATGGAGGGGTATTTGGTTCACTCTTATCCACGCCTATCCTGAATCCTCCACAAACAGCAATCCTTGGCATGCATAAAATTCAGGATCGACCGATGGCTGTGGATGGTGAGGTGAAAATTCTGCCCATGATGTATCTGGCGCTGTCTTATGATCATCGTATGATAGATGGCAAAGAAGCCGTACAGTTTCTGGTAACTGTAAAAGAATTGCTAGAGGATCCAGCACGAATCCTCCTCGAAGTTTGATATAAAACGGGGCTTATTATGTCTACAGACTATGATGTTATTGTTATTGGTGCCGGTCCGGCCGGGTATGTGGCAGCAATCAGAGCAGCCCAACTTGGTTTTAAAACGGCCTGCATCGAGAAGTGGCTGGACGAAGACAACAAACCGATTTTTGGTGGGACTTGTCTGAATGTTGGCTGTATTCCTTCCAAAGCTCTGCTGGACTCATCACATAAATTTATAGAAGCCAAACATGATTTTGATTTGCATGGTATAGGAACAGGTTCATTAAAAATTGATGTGCCGAAAATGATTGAGCGTAAGGCCAAAGTCGTTAAACAAATGGCAGGAGGCATTGGAGGATTATTTCAGGCCAATAAAGTGACTGCCATTTCTGGAATCGGAAAGTTATTGAAAGATAAAAAAGTGGAAGTCCAGGATAATGCTGGAAAGACTCAGTCCCTCTCGGCAGAACATATCATCCTTGCGGCCGGTTCTGTGCCAATAGAAATTCCGCCGACTCCCTTACAGGACGGCATTATTGTAGATTCCACCGGTGCCCTTGAGTTTCAGTCTGTTCCCAAAAAACTTGGTGTTATCGGTGCCGGGGTAATCGGGCTTGAATTGGGTTCTGTCTGGTCGCGTCTTGGTTCCGAAGTCGTTGTATTGGAGGCCACGGAAAAATTTTTACCCTTGGTTGATCAGCAGATTGCCAAAGAAGCCCAGAAAATTCTTGGTAAGCAGGGACTAGATATTCGTCTTGGCGCCAAAGTTATTGGCAGCAAGATCAAGAAAGGTAAAACGCCCGGCGTCACTGTTGAATATGCCGACAAGGATGGGGAGCAGAAAATAGATTTCGATAAATTGATTGTATGTGTTGGCCGTAAACCATACACCGAGCGTCTGCTTGCCGATGACTGCGGTATTGAGAAAGATGAGCGTGGTTTCATCATGGTGGATGAGTATTGCGCGACTTCGGTGCCGGATGTTTATGCGGTTGGTGATGTCGTTCGTGGGCCAATGTTGGCACACAAAGGCTCTGAAGAGGGAGTCATGGTGGCTGAGCGGATCGCTGGTCAAAAAGCCGCGATGAATTATGATCTCATTCCATCAGTTATCTACACACATCCGGAAATTGCTTCAGTTGGGAAAACTGAAGAACAATTAAAAGAAGCAGGCGTGGACTATAAGGTTGGGACTTTTCCTTTTCTGGCTGTTGGTCGGGCTGTTGCTGCCAATGATGCAGACGGCATGGTAAAAATGTTAGCTGATACCAAAACCGACCGGGTGCTAGGTTGTCATATTATCGGCCCATCTGCTGCCGATCTGGTGCAGACTGTTACTGTCGCAATGGAATTTAGTACCAGCGCTGAAGATCTGGGAATGACAGTCTTTTCTCATCCTGCACTGAGCGAAGCGGTCCATGAGGCTGCCCTGGCAGTCAATGGTCATGCGATACACATGCCTAATCGTAAAAAACACTAAAACTAATCCACAAACATTCTCGCAACTTAATCCAAGGGTGCTGATTAATGAATTTACATGAATACCAGGCAAAACACATTTTTGCTGAATATGGTTTGCCGGTCTCCAAGGGAAAGGCCTGCGATACGCCGGATGAAGCTGTAGCAGCGGCAAAAGAGATTGGGGGCAGCGAATGGGTGGTAAAGGCTCAGGTGCATGCTGGTGGTCGTGGTAAAGCTGGAGGTGTCAAGCTGCTACGTGATATGGATGAAATCAAGTCTTTCGCGCAGAAATGGCTTGGTAAAAATCTGGTAACCTACCAGACGGATAAAAATGGCCAGCCAGTTAGTAAAATTTTAGTTGAATCCTGCACAGATATTGAGCAAGAGCTTTATCTCGGTGCAGTGGTGGATCGGGCTTCACGCAGAATCGTATTCATGGCTTCTACTGAAGGCGGTGTTGAAATCGAAAAAGTGGCAGAAGAAACCCCTGAACGCATTCTCAAAGCCATGATTGATCCGCAGGTCGGCGCTCAGGCCTATCAGGGTAGGGACCTCGCCTTCAAGCTGGGCTTGAACCCCGAGCAGGTCAAGCAATTTACTAAGATCTTTTTGGGTCTGGCAAAAATTTTTGAAGACTGTGATCTGGCACTCCTGGAGATCAATCCTCTGGTGATCACCACCGAGGGTAACCTGCATTGCTTGGATGCCAAACTTAATATAGACGGCAATGCCCTCTATCGGCAGCCGAAGATCCATGAAATGCGTGACCCTTCCCAGGAAGATTCCCGCGAAGCCCAGGCTGCACTTTGGGAGCTAAATTATGTTGCTCTTGACGGCAACATTGGCTGTATGGTGAATGGAGCAGGTCTGGCCATGGGGACCATGGATATCGTCAAGTTACATGGCGGCGAACCGGCAAACTTTCTTGATGTTGGCGGCGGAGCTACCAAAGAACGGGTCTCCGAGGCTTTCAAAATCATTTTGTCAGATGAAAATGTCAAAGCTGTGTTGGTCAACATCTTTGGCGGTATCGTTCGCTGTGACCTGATAGCAGAAGGAATTATTGGCGCTGTTGAAGAAGTTGGGGTGGAAGTGCCGGTTGTTGTAAGGCTGGAAGGAAATAATGCTGACCTTGGCACCAAGGTGCTGGCTGAAAGCGGGTTGAATATTATTGCTGCAAGTAGTCTCACCGACGCCGCTCAGCAGGTTGTTAAAGCAGCTGGAGGTGCGTAATGAGTATTTTGCTAAATAAAGAGACCAGAGTTATCTGTCAGGGCTTCACCGGTTCACAGGGAACCTATCATTCTGAACAGGCCATAGAGTACGGTACCCTTATGGTTGGGGGTGTTACGCCTGGAAAAGGCGGACAAACCCACTTGAACCTGCCTGTATTTAATACTGTTGCAGACGCTGTTGAAGAAACACAGGCAGATGCATCAGTAATTTATGTGCCCGCTCCATTTTGCAAGGACTCTATCCTTGAAGCAATTGATGCCGGTATAAAATTGATTGTCTGTATCACCGAGGGTATTCCCACGTTGGATATGTTGGATGTCAAGGTGGTCTGTGACCGTGAAGGCGTCCGTCTGATCGGGCCAAACTGCCCGGGGATCATTACGCCAGGCGAATCCAAGATAGGTATCATGCCAGGGCATATCCACTTACCGGGAAAGGTTGGTATCGTATCTCGATCTGGTACACTTACCTATGAAGCTGTCAAGCAGACTACGGATTACGGTTATGGTCAGTCTACCTGTGTCGGTATTGGTGGTGATCCGATTCCCGGGTCGAGTTTTATCGACATTCTGGCGCTGCTGGAGAAAGACGAGCAGACTGAAGCGATTGTCATGATTGGTGAAATTGGTGGTACCGCAGAAGAAGAGGCCGCAGCCTACATCAAGCAGAATATCTCAAAGCCCGTAGTTTCGTACATTGCTGGCGTAACAGCACCAGCGGGGAAACGAATGGGTCATGCTGGAGCCATTATATCCGGTGGCAAGGGAACGGCTGATGAAAAATTTGCGGCACTGAATGATGCCGGTGTAACCACCGTCCGAAGTTTGGCTGAAATTGGTGATGGACTGAAAAGGGCTGCAGGCTGGTAGCTGAGGGTTTTTTTGATAGATTTACAATTACCAAATTTTAATAATTTAGGGTTCATACTTTCAAAACTATCTGATATGCTCCCGTGCTCTGCTATTAAGCTGATCATTGGATGTTTTTAACTTATAATAATCAACTAGTTTTTTTAGATAGATCTTGCTTTGCTACTATTGCAGGTCTATAGATAAAAATTTAATGTATTCGTTAACTTAGAAATGGGACGACTCATGAAATACCATCTTTTTAGGAAGCAGTTGTACGCTTCAATACTCCTAGCTCCAGTAATTCTTAATATCGGGCATGCTAGTGCCCAAGACACAGTAATTGATACCAGCATCCTTGATGAAATCTCTGCCCAAGCAGCAGAAGTTTTTGGCATGGGTGCAGAGGCACAGGTTGAGATTAATGAATTATCCGATCAAGCAGACGAGCTTACGGTTGAGTTTCGTGATCAAGCTAAATTAGTAGATGGTCTTGAGATATACAATGCTGGCATGCGTCGAACCATTGCACAGCAGGAGCGGACTATAGCTGAATATGATGAGTCCATTGCCGATGCTGCTGAACTGCAACGCCAGATTGCGCCCTTGATGGAAAGGATGATGGTTGCACTGGAGCAGTTTGTTCAGCTTGATCTGCCTTTCCAGCTAGATGAGAGACAGTCACGCTTAGATACCATTCGTGATACGTTTGACGACTCTAGTGTAAATGTCGCTGAAAAATTTCGTCTAGTGCTGCAGGCCTATCAAATTGAGAATGATTATGGTCGTGGTATTGCACATTACACTGATACGCTAGAAATTGATGGTGTTGAGCGTGACGTGGATCTTCTGCGCGTTGGGCGTGTTGCTTTGATCTACCAATCCAGTGACCAGAACTCAACAGGTGTTTGGGATAAATCCGCCGGACAATGGGTAGCGCTTGATGATTCCTATCGCCGGCCTGTCGCTTTAGGTATTCGCATGGCTCAACAGCTTGAAACCACCCAACTTCTTGAACTACCAATCCCAGCAGCGGAGTAAGCTAATATGAAATTAATCAAAACTTATGGACTGACTCTTGCTTCGTTGGCATTTTGCTTTTCATCAGTTCAGGCTAATGCCCAGACTGATGCAAGAAGTCTTGATGAATTACTGCAACTAGTGGAGCAGGCTACCCTGACAGAAACCCAGGAACAGCGTGACCGAATTCAACGCTTTACGCAGAATGTTAACCAGCGGCAGCAGTTGCTAAATGATATAGAACAAAGACGTGTTGAAGAAGAGGCCATCAGTGGTCAGCTTGAAACTACGTATGAAGAGAATGAAATTATCAAGGCACAGCGCTTTGACACCCTGCAGGAGCGTTTGGGTGATTTGGATGAGCTCTTCGGTACCATTGCTGGTGTTGTTGGAGATACTCGTAGTTCATTCGAGCAATCACTAATAAGTGCTCAGTTTAATGGCCGTGAAGAGTTTTTGACTGACCTGGCCAACATTATGGCGAGTGATTCTCAGTTGCCAAGTATAGAAGAGCTTGAGCGTCTGTGGTTTTTTCTACAGCAAGAAATGACCGAATCAGGCCGTATCGTAAAGTTCAATGCTCCTGTTGCTGCTGCCGATGGTTCTCAGAATACGCAGGAAGTGGTTCGCATTGGATCTTATAACATTGTTTCTAATGGTGAGTATCTTCAATACGACTCCACTACCGGCCGTTTGAGCGTTCTGCCTGCTCAGCCCTCAGGTGGACTTTTTAGTGGAGGCTATTATCAAAACCAAGCAGCAGATTTCCAAGTTGCAACAAGTGGCTTTACTAGCTTGGGTATAGATCCAACTGGTCCGACTGGTGGTTCTTATCTGGCAGCCTTGATCAGTAGTCCTGATTTAGGTCAGCGTATTGATCAGGGTCGAGA
>JAYQVM010000041.1:0-14350 GCA_038148435.1 Gammaproteobacteria bacterium
GACCTACGCCGTGGTCAATATGTACAACCGGATCACTCTGTCGCAATTCCGTCAGACTTTTGACGACAATATCCGCATCATTATGAAATTTCCCGCGCCGACGCCGCTGACTGACATGATGCACAAATAGCTGGCTCTCGGTAATGACAGCCATTGCCGGATCCTTGAGCCAGAAGCCGGATTCCATTGGAGAAACGCAGATAGCGCAAGCCGGTCTCTCCCGCAGAAATGATTGCCAGTTGTCCAGCGGCTGCGGATATACCTTGATACGCTTTAACAAATCAAGCAAGGTCTCCCGCCGCCCTGGCGAATCGGCACAGAACAGCACTGCCCCCTGTTTTTCTTGGCCCTGAAGGAATGCCTGCAAGGCTGCCAGCGGCTCTTCCTGCTTGTGCTCCACGGACAGGTCCGGAAAGTTCTGTGTACTGGCCTGGGCATGCTGTTGTTCACTGGCCAGCGAATGCAGCTGGATCTGCGGATATTTTTTTAGCTGAGCAAAAAAATCATTGACCGGCATAAACATTTGCTCAGGCGGAAGCAGGGGACGCTGGGGATCGACTCCGTGTTCTGTAAAACGACTATTGATATCACGCCAAAACAATTCTGCGCCTTCGTGCACATTGCCGTAGCTAAGTAACAGGGTATTCGCCGGCAGGTAGTCAAACAGGTGATCCATCCGTTCAAAGAACAGCGGTAAATAATATTCAATGCCTGCAGTTGCGATGCCCTGGGAGACATCCTCATAAAGCGGGCACTTTCGCAGATCCACAGCAAAAGCTTCACGAAAATGACGACGAAAAGCTTCAATTGCCGTTTTATCGAAAGGGTACTCCTTGCCTGTCAGCAAGCTGATTGCATCAATTTTTTCCTGGGATATCTGAGTTTCCGGATCAAAACTACGCAAACTCTCGATCTCATCATCAAAAAACTCGATCCGAAAGGGGGAGTCAGCGCCCATGGGAAATATATCCAGGATGGATCCGCGCAGGGCAAATTCGCCATGCTCATAAACGGCTTCCACTCGTTGATAGGCTGTATTTTGCAATTGCCGAGTCAGTGCTTCGATATCGACATGCTGCCCGAGACCAAAGGAAAGCCTGCTGCCTTGAACATATTGCCTGGGTGACAGGCGATGCAAAGCTGTGTTGATAGAAACAATCAACAGACCACGTTCAAGTTGGACCAGTTTTGCTAAAATCTTCAGGCGTTGGGAGATGATGTCCTGGTGCGGTGAAAAGGTGTCATAAGGCAGCGTTTCCCAGTCTGGGAATTCTTCCAGAAAAAAATCTGAACCTGCCTCGTCCGAGTGACAGAAAAAAGCCAGCTCAGCCCTGAGGCGCTGAGCCTGCTGTGAGTTTTCAGTGAGTACGAGAACGGGGCCGGTGTGCTCACGAGCACAATTGGCGATACAGAGTGCGGCGCTGGCACCTTGCAGGCCTCCCCAGCTCTGTTTGCTACCCGGATTCAGCAGTTTTGCGTCCAGAGGTGTTGAAAATAGATTCAGTTCCTGCACATTAACTCTGACTCTTTAAAAAAAGGGCGCTATCATGTCATAAATTTGTTTATTAATCCTCTAGGTTGGACTTATCAAACACTTCCTAAGATAATACGCGCCGTCTGAATTAACCCTAACACGACAAAAGCAGGAAGGCATTGTGGTAAGACCAAGCGTAGACGATTATTTTGGTGACTGGAAAGCAAGGGAATCCCTTGCCCAGCAGATGATTCCCATGATCGGGATGCTGGAACACAAAAAAGGCGTGCAGACCTTTCTTTACGGCCGCGCCCTTAACAACCGCTCCACCACCTATATCATGAAATCCCATCGTCGCATCCGCGAAGTCGCCCGTAACGAACTTTCCGAATTTGAAAGCCACCCCGTGCTTGAAGCTATGTGCAAGCTCAATCTCAGTCCGTCACAGATAGATCTGGGCAAACTGACAGTCAAATACATGGAACTGTCTGATACCAATGGGCAAAAGCCCGATATCAATACCTTTGTCAGCCAGGAACTGTCACACCTGATCGGCCTCAATTACAAACCCATTGAGAAGCCCACTGATATCGTTTTATATGGCTTCGGTCGTATCGGCCGCTTGCTGACCCGGCTTCTGCTGGAACAGACAGGTAATGGGCAGGTGATGCGACTGCGTGCCGTGGTGGTAAGAAAAAGCGGCGAAGGCGACCTAGTCAAACGAGTCAACCTGTTGCGCAATGATTCCGTGCATGGACCCTTTGGCGGCACCGTCCGTATAGATGAGGGAAACAGCCGTATCATTGCCAATGGCAACATCATCCACTTTATCTATTCCGATAGTCCGGATACGCTAGACTACACCGAATATGGCATCAGCGATGCCCTCGTGATTGACAATACCGGCAAATGGCGTGATGAAGCTGGTCTTTCCCTACATCTAAAATCCAAGGGAGTCAGCAAGGTCATGCTAACTGCTCCCGGCAAAGGGGATCTGAAAAATATCGTCTCGGGTATCAACCATGACATGATTACCCCGGACGATAAAATCATCTCTGCCGCCTCCTGTACGACCAATGCCATTGCGCCAGTTCTTAAGCTGATCAATGAGCGTTACGGAGTGGTGCATGGCCATGTTGAGACTGTCCATGCCTATACCAATGACCAGAACCTGATCGACAACTATCACAAGGCAGATCGTCGTGGTCGCAGTGCTGCACTGAATATGGTGCTGACTGAAACTGGAGCAGCAACAGCGGTAGCCAAAGCTGTCCCTGAACTGAAGGGCAAGCTCACCGGCAATGCAGTGCGTGTTCCTGTAGCCAATGTTTCCATGGCCATCATGAGTCTGACCCTGGAAAAAGAAGCCACTCGTGATGAGATCAACGAATTTTTGCGTAATATCGCCTTGCATTCGCCGCTGCAAAACCAGATTGGCTACACCGAATCCCCCGATGCCGTGTCCAGTGATTTCGTGGGCATGCGCGAAGCTGCTACACTGGATGCTACGGCAACCAAGGTGCAGGGAAAGAACATGATCCTGTATCTTTGGTATGACAACGAGTTCAGCTACAGCAGCCAGGTCGTGCGTATGGTCTCGAAAATGGCCGGCGTAAATTACCTGACCTACCCGGAAAATGAAGACCTGAATATTTAAACTTTGAAGACAAAAGCTACTCCCAAAAAAAACATGTCCAAGCAAAGCTACGAAATTATTGTAATCGGTAGCGGGCCGGCAGGAGAGTCTGCAGCGATGAATGCTGCTAAATCAAAGCACCGGGTGGCTATGATTTGCGAACAGCCCCGCCTCGGGGGGAATTCGGCCTATCATGGCACCATTCCATCCAAAGCATTGCGAAATTCCGTGCGCCAGTTACTGGTGCTTAACAGTAATTCCATGTTTCGCGACCTGGCAGCTGTCAAAACAGCCGGTTTTGAACAGATTATCAAGCATGCCGAACATGCTGTTGATGAGCAGCTCAGCATGCACACCTTGAATTATGAGCGCAACAACATTCCAGTCATCCATGGCACGGCGCATTTCATTGATAAAAACACCATTGAAGTCATTCACGGTAAAAAGAAAAGCCGGCTGCAGGCCGATTACTTCATCATTACCACCGGGTCTCGGCCATATCGTCCGGACTTTGTCGACTTTGCGCATCCCCGGGTTTTCGATAGTGACACCATTCTAAAGCTCAATCATACGCCCGGTTGTGTCACTATCATCGGCGCCGGAGTAATCGGCTGTGAATATGCCTCCATTTTCGCCGGTCTTGGCATCACTGTTGAACTAATCAATCCAGCCAGTTCTCTGCTTTCATTTCTCGACAGTGAAATATCCGATGCCCTAAGCTATCACCTGGGTAATCTTGGTGTCCGCTGTCATCATCAGGAGCATTTCGAAAAAATGGAGTATGCTGAGGATTCGGTAGTTACCTATCTTGCATCTGGCAAAAAAATCAAGAGTGATATTGTCTTGTGGGCCAATGGGCGAACCGGTAACACTGACCGGCTCAATCTTGAAGCGATCGGCCTTGAGGCTAACAGCAGAGGACAGTTGTCCGTTAATGGAGTTTATCAGACAGCCGTTGACAATATATATGCGGCTGGCGATGTGATCGGCTGGCCGTCACTGGCCAGTGCCGCCTTTGACCAGGGCAGGGCAGCCTGCAATGCCATCGTCAATCCTGAGGAGTTTTTCTTTATTCGGGATATTCCCAGCGGTATCTACACAATACCCGAGATCAGTACCATTGGCCTGAATGAAGAGGAACTGACGGAAAAGAAAATTCCCTATGAAGTCGGCAAGGCGTATTTCCGTAATATAGCCCGCGCCCAGATTACAGGTGAAGAAGCCGGCATGTTAAAGATCATCTTTCATTTTGACACCCTTGAAATACTGGGAATCCACTGCTTCGGGGCTCAGGCTTCGGAGATTGTCCATATTGGGCAGGCCATCATGAGTCAGAAAGGAGAGGCCAATACCCTGAAATATTTTATGAATACTACATTCAATTACCCCACCATGGCAGAAGCCTACAAGATTGCTGCCTATGATGGCTACAATAGAGTGTTTCGATAATGTCCGGCGAGTTAAAAAATTCTAACCAGCTAACATTATTAATAGATTAGCAGCAGATGTTCGCTTATAATGCACGCCCGAAAATTGACCAAAATCCACAACTGTAAAACGAGTTTAGTAGTTTGAATATCGACCTCTTTCCACTGGTACTATATTCTGCAATTGTTATTGTATTAATCGTTGCCCTTACGGCAGTCTCGCATCTGCTTGGACAAAAACGAAAAGATCATGCAACTCATGAAGTCTATGAATCTGGGCAGCTCTCTGTCGGTTCTGCGCAATTCAAGATTTCTATCCCTTTTTATCTGACGGCGATCCTTTTCATAATTTTTGATCTCGAGGCAGTGTTTCTTATTGCGTGGGCCATTTCGATACGAGAAACCGGCTGGCTTGGTTATATTGAGGTCTTTATTTTTATCGGTATTCTGATAGCCGGCCTTCTTTACTTGTGGCGTTCTGGTGCTCTTGAATGGCGCACAGATAGGCAGCGCATGGACCTCCAGCACACACTAGGCAAGGGCGGCGTTGTCAATATTAAGCCTAAATCTGATAAAGCTGAGCAGCACAAAGATGCCCATCACGGAGGCCATTAATGAGTTGGGAACTGGTCAAACCTGAAGATACTTATTCTCCCAGCCCAGGGATGAACCAGTTTGATGATCATATTCGCAAAAACGTGATCATGACAACGCTCGAAGACATGATTGCCTGGAGCCGTAAAAACTCTCTCTGGCCTTTCAACTTCGGTCTATCCTGTTGTTATGTTGAAGCGGCAACAGCCATCTCCAGCCGCCACGATATTGCCCGCTTCGGTGCCGAGGTATTCCGTGCCACACCGCGACAGGCAGACATGATTATTATTGCCGGCACCGTTTTTCGCAAAATGGCTCCGGTTGTGCAGCGACTATATGAGCAGATGATGGAGCCGCGTTGGGTGATTTGTATGGGTTCCTGCGCCAATTCTGGTGGCATGTACGACATCTATTCTGTGGTTCAGGGTGTCGACAAATTTTTACCCGTGGACGTTTATGTATCCGGTTGCCCGCCGCGTCCCGAAGCTCTCTTGCAGGGGCTGAACCTTTTACAGGATTCCGTGGGCAAAAAACGCCGCCCGGTTAGCTGGGTTATTAACGATCAGGGCATCTATGAACGTGAAAAAAATGTCGTTCAACGTGAATTCCGCCTCAAAGAGCGTATCGCCGCGACTGAACTGAGAAGCCCGGACGAAACCTAACCTTTAACTGGAAAGAGAAGAGACGATTTTGAACACCTCCCCTGCAACTTTGCAGCAAAGCGAAACCGAGCTTCCAGCGGTTGTCGGCCAGCTATATCAGAAATTTGGAGGGTCTTCTTTCGTTCGCCAGCATACGGCTGAAGGCATGCCGACAGTCTGGGTAGGGCGCGACCAGATTCTGAATGTCCTGAAGTTCCTGCGCGATGAGGCAAAGCCCCGTTTCGAAATGTTGCTGGATGTGACCGCCATTGATGAGCGCTTACGCATCCATCGCGACGGACAGCCCGCCAGTGATTTCACAGTGGTCTACCAGCCGATTTCCTTTTCCGGCAATTGTGACGTCCGAATCAAGGTCGCCCTGCATGAAGATGACCTGAACATCCCTACCGCTATTGGCCTGTGGCCTGCTGCCAACTGGCATGAGCGTGAATGCTGGGACATGTTTGGCATCGTTTTTACCGGCCACCCCAATCTGAGCCGCATCTATACGCCGCCTACTTGGGTAGGGCACCCTTTGCGCAAGGATCATCCTGCGCGAGCCACCGAAATGGAACCATACTCTCATGATGATGAGAAAGTCGATCATGAACAGGAGGCTATGAAATTCAAGCCCGAAGAGTGGGGGCTGAAACGCAAATCAGATACTAGTGAGTTCATGTTCATGAACTTTGGTCCAAATCATCCGGCAGCGCATGGTGTTATCCGCTTTGCCCTGCAACTGGACGGCGAGTATGTCATCGATGTAGTGCCCGACGTTGGTTATCACCATCGCGGCGCCGAGAAGATGGGGGAGCGTCAGACCTGGCATACCTATATTCCCTATACCGATCGTATTGATTATCTCGGTGGAGTCATGAACAACCTCCCTTATGTTATGGCTGTCGAAAAAATGGCAGGCATTCAGGTACCGGACCGGGTCAAAGTTATTCGCGTGATGCTGGCCGAATTTTTCCGTATCTGTAGCCATCTTCTGTTTTTTGGCACCTGGGCAGTGGATCTGGGACAACTTTCTCCCTTGTTCTATGCCTTTGTCGATCGAGAAAAAGCTTTTAACATCATTGAGTCCATCACCGGTGGCCGAATGCACCCAAGTTGGTTCCGGATCGGCGGTGTAGCCCAGGATCTGCCCAAAGGTTGGGATGTCCGTATTCGCGAATTTGTTGACATGTTCCCTAAGAAGCTGCGCGAATATGACAAAATGGTCATGGCCAACAGCATGATCAAACAACGCACCATGGGAGTCGGCAAAATGAACACCCAGGATGCCTATGACTGGGGCATGACTGGTCCGGCGCTGCGCGCAACTGGCCTGGAGTGGGACTACCGTAAAAACCGTCCTTATTCCGGCTATGAAAATTTTGAGTTTGAAGTGCCAATTGCCGTCAATGGCGATTGTTATGACCGTGCCGCAGTGCGCGTTGAAGAAATGCGCCAGAGCTGTGAGATCATTCGTCAATGTCTGGAAAATATGCCGGAAGGGCCCTATAAATCTGACCACCCGTTAACCACTCCGCCAATCAAGGAAAAATCCAAGCAAGATATTGAAACCCTGATTGATCATTTCCTGAGTGTTAGCTGGGGACCTGTGATGGACCCGACAGAGGTTTCCATGGCCATTGAAGCCACCAAAGGAATTAACTCTTATTACCTGATTAATGACGGCGGTAGCGGTTCTTATCGTACCCGCATTCGCACGCCATCATTTATACATATTCAGGCAATTCCGTTTTTGAGCCGTAATCTGATGCTGGCCGACTTTACCGCAGTTGTTGCCACGACGGATTTCGTCATGGCGGATGTTGATAAATAGTTATGTGAGTAACACAACGACGATGACGAACATTATTGCCAGCACCGCCCCGAAAGCCCGCCAACTCACGGACGCTGAAATTCATGAAATCGAGCATGAGAAGACGCATTATCCCTATGCTCAGGCTGTCGGACTGGAAGCGCTGAAAATAGTACAGAAACATCAGGGGTGGGTCAGTGATGAAAGTCTGCTGGCGGTTGCTGAATACCTGGATATCCCGCCGGATGACCTGGAAGGGGTAGCTACTTTCTTTAATATGATTTTCCGACGTCCGGTCGGCAAGCATGTCATTTTGCTTTGTGACTCCGTGGCCTGCTGGATACTGGGTTGTGATGATTTAAAGGCGCACATCAGCAAAACACTGGGAATTGATTATGGTGAAACCACCGATGACGGTATGTTTACCCTGATTCCGGTTCCCTGTCTTGGCGATTGCGACAAGGCTCCCAGCATGATGGTGGGCAGAGAATTGTACCGAAACCTGACAACTGAAAAGATTGATCAGATTATTGCTGACTATAAGAGCAAGGCATAGATAGTAATTCATGAGCGTAGCGAACCCCTTAACCAAAAATATTGAAATCGGCAGGGCGCCTTTTAACTTTAAGGAGTATCAGGCTGCTGGCGGTTACCAGTCACTGACAAAAGCCATGACAATGGCACCTCGTGAGGTTATAGGGCAGGTCAAAGATTCCGGACTGGGCGGACGCGGTGGTGCGGGCTTCAATACCGGCCTCAAGTGGAGCTTTATTCCAGAACCCGATGGCGGTCCACGCTATCTGGTGGTCAATGCCGATGAAATGGAGCCGGGAACTTTCAAAGACCGCCTGTTAATGGAAAATGACCCGCATCTGCTGATTGAGGGCATGATCACAGCTTCTTATGCGCTACAGGCAAGCACTGCCTATATCTTTTTGCGTGGTGAATACACCCTGGCTGAAGAAGTCCTGCTCAAAGCCATCGCTGAAGCCTATGAAGCCGGTATGCTGGGCAAAAATATCCAGAAATCTGATTTCAGTCTTGATATCTATCTGCATACCAGTGCTGGCCGTTACATCTGTGGTGAGGAAACGGCCTTGATCAATGCACTGGAGGGCAAGCGTGCCAATCCGCGCTTCAAACCGCCATTTCCTCAGGTCAGCGGCCTATGGGGCCGGCCAACCCTGGTCAACAATGTAGAAACCATCTGTAATATTCCGGGTATTCTTACCCACGGGGTTGAATGGTTTAAAGGCCTGGGGCTCGGCGAGGAAAGCGGTACGCGCTTGAGCGGCGTCAGTGGTCGTGTTAAAAATCCTGGCTGTTGGGAATTACCGGTTGGCACGACCTTCCGCACGGTTTTTGAGGATTACGCCAATGGCATGCAGGATGGCTATGAACTCCGCGCCTTTATTCCTGGCGGGGGCTCGACTGACTTCCTGATGCCTGAACACATGAATTTGCCGATGATTCCGGGTGATGTGGCGAAAGCCGGCTCCCGTCTTGGGACCTCGCTGATGACAGTACTGGATGACAAAACCTGTCCTATTGGTATGGTACGCAACCTGATCAAGTTTTTTGCTCATGAATCCTGCGGTTGGTGTACACCCTGCCGTGATGGCTTGCCCTGGGTTGAGCATATTCTCAATAAGATGGAAGAGGGCAAGGGCGAAATGAAGGATATCGACATTCTGCGGGAAATGTGTGGCTATATGGGCCCAGGTAATACTTTTTGCGCCCTGGCACCCGGTGCTGCCGAGCCTCTTCAAAGCAGCCTGAAGTATTTCCTGGATGAGTATGAAGAGCATGTAAAGCACGGCTGCAAGTATAAATCACATTAAATTTACTAAATAACTTATTGTTTTTTATTGTATTTAGGTTAAAAGATGGCATCCATCAAGATAGACGGCAAAGACATCGAAGTCGACGAAAAGAATAACCTTCTGCAGGAGTGCTTGTCGCATGCAATGGATTTGCCGTATTTCTGCTGGCACCCGAGCATGGGCTCAGTGGGCTCCTGTCGCCAGTGTGCCGTGATTGAATATGCCGATGAAAATGATCAGCGTGGCAGGCTGGTCATGGCCTGTATGACCTCACCACGTGATGGCGCCCGTTATTCCATCGAAGCAGCTGCCAAGTTCAGAGCCCAGGCCATTGAGAGCATCATGATCAACCACCCTCACGACTGTCCGGTTTGTGAAGAAGGTGGAGAATGCCATTTACAGGATATGACGGTTATGTCCGGTCATACCTATCGACGTTATGATGGCAAAAAGAAAACCCATAACAACCAGTATCTGGGGCCTTTCATTAATCATGAGATGAATCGCTGCATCACCTGTTATCGCTGTGTGCGCTATTACAAGGATTATGCAGGTGGCACGGATTTCGGTCCCCAGGCTTCACACGACAACACCTATTTCGGCCGCTGGCAAGAAGGCCCGCTGGAAAGTGAGTTTTCAGGCAACTTGGTGGAAGTCTGTCCTACCGGCGTCTTTACCGACAAGCCCTTTAGCAAGCACTATGCCCGTAAATGGGATTTGCAGTCTTCACCCTCCGTCTGCACGGGCTGTGGTGTCGGCTGTAATACCAACCCTGGGGAGCGTTATGGCACCCTGCGACGCATCGTTAACCGCTTTAACGATGAGGTTAACGGCTATTTCCTCTGTGACAAGGGGCGTTTTGGTGCTGAATATGTTAACAGCGAGCAGCGTATTCCGCTAAGTATGACGCGAGACTCCCATACGGCTGACCCGCGACAGATTGAAGCGGATGCCGCCAAAGCAGCGCTTAAAGACGCGGCCAAGGGAGCGATTGGCATCGGTTCTCCAAGGGCTTCCATGGAAGCCAATTTCGCCCTCTGCCAACTGGTCGGGGAAGATAATTTTTATGCCGGTATCCCTGAACAGGAGCTGCAAATGCTCAAGGCCATTCTGGACATCTACCAGAACAAACCGGTCAATGTTGCCAGCGTGAAAGATATAGAAAATTCCGATGCGGTACTGATACTGGGCGAGGATATTACCAACACGGCCGCCAGGCTGGCGCTGGGTGTTCGTCAGTCTGTGAAGAATCTTGGGCGCCAGATGGGCGCCGACCTGAATTTCCCCATCTGGCATGATGCTGCCATTCGTACGCTTGCCATGGATCGCAAGAGCCCATTGTACATACTGAGTCCGCATGCTACCCGCCTGGATGATGTTGCCCGTAATGTGCATATCAGTTCAGCCAAGCAGAGCACGAATATCGCGCTGGCAATAGCTCATGCTATTGACAAATCTGCGCCGGCAGCCAAAGGACTGAGCAAAGAAGAGCAGGCACTGGCCAAGGAGATTGCTGACACACTGAAGGAAGCCAAACAGCCTCTGGTTATCAGCGGGACATCCAGCCTGCACCAGGGCTTGATCGAAGCCGCCGCCAATGTCGCCACAGCCCTCAATGACGGGGACAAGCGAGCCAACCTGGCCCTTGCCGTCGCCGAGAGTAATAGCCTTGGCTTGGCCTTGCTCATGCAGGGCAATGATAAATCGCTTGATCAGGCATTGAGCACATCCGCCAAAAAAGCCATTGTGCTGGAAAATGATTTATACCGCCGTGCAGCCTCGGCAGACATTGACAGCTTTATCGACGCTCTGGAGCACCTTAGCGTGCTTGACCATCTGAAAAACAGAACTGGAGAACAGGCCAACCTCGTTCTCGCAGCAGCAAGTTTCGCCGAATCATCCGGCACTTTTGTCAATTATGAAGGTCGTGCACAGCATTACTATTCAACCTACAAGCCTGTAGACACTATTCGTGCCAGCAGTTCATGGCTGTCCGATCTGAGTCTGAACCAATTGACCGCAGCCTGTGCGACTAGCATCCCTAACTGCAGCGAGATGCTGAAATTGACCCCGGGTGAAGATTACAATTTTGCCGGTCTCAAAGCGCCACGCCAGCAGCATCGCTACAGCGGCCGAACAGCAATGCGAGCCAATATCAGTGTGCATGAACCCCGCCAGGAGCAGGATGAAAACGGCGTTATGGTGTATTCGATGGAAGGAGTGCCCGCCATCAAGGATTCCACCGTTTTCAATTCACCCTGGGCGCCGGGCTGGAACTCCAACCAGAGCGTGTTCAAATTCCAGGAGTATGCCGGTGGGCCGTTGAAGCAGGGCGATCAAGGCCATCAACTGCTGATGAACACCGCCAGCGACAAGTCCTGGTATAACCCCGTAACAGAATCAGTCAGTGACGAAGGCTTTAGGACCTTCCCGGTTTACCATCTGTTTGGTTCGGAAGAGTTGTCGGCCTTTACTCCGGCCATTCAGGAAAAAGCCACTTCAGCCTACATTGCCCTGAATCCGGCTGATGCCGAAAAACTGGGTCTGCAGGGTAGCGATGGAGTACAGGTAGAACACAATGGCGCCTTGCCTGTGATTCTGCGGGAGTCTTTGGCGCCTGGTAGCGTCGGCGTTTCAGTAGGCCTGGCAGGGCTTAATTTCTGGGATTTTCCTGCTGTCATCAGCCTTAACAAGGCCGATGGCTGGCAAAGTCCAGCAAGCTGGAAGGCTGCCAATATAATTGTCAGTGATCGCAGCGTCGTCCATTACGACGGGAGTACAGACTAATGTCTAGCCTCTTAAGCTTCGAAGTTGGCTCCTTACTGAATATTGCCGCCATTCTGGTCGTTGCACTGGCTGTATCCGTGATGATGATCTGGGTAGAGCGCCGTTTCCTGGGCTTTTGGTCTGATCGTCTGGGCCCGAACCGTGTTGGTCCCTTTGGCATTTTCCAGGTGATTGCCGATGCCGTAAAAATGTTGACCAAGGAAGACTGGATTCCGCCATTTTCGGATAAATTTACCTTTGTACTGGCCCCGATGATCATCCCGATTGTCATGCTGCTGAGCATTGCCGTCATTCCATTTGCTCCCGGGGTTGGTGTCATTGACTTGAATATCGGTCTGCTGTGGATATTCGCCATGGCCGGTCTGGCATCCTATTCAACGATGCTGGGCGGGTTAGCCTCGAATAACAAGTTCTCATTGCTGGGAGCCTTGCGCGGTGCCGGTCAGATGATTTCTTATGAAGTCTTCATGGGTATATCCATTCTCGGCGTCGTCATTCTGGCGGATAGCTTCACCTTGCGCGATATTGTAGAAGCACAGCGTGACGGTTGGTTTGTCGTGCCCCAGTTCTTTGGCTTTCTGGTCTTCACGGTTGCTGGCATTGCCGAATCACACCGCTGGCCCTTCGACCTGCCGGAGGGCGAGTCCGAAATTATTTCAGGTTATAACACCGAGTATTCCGGCATGAAATTCGGGCTTTTCATGATTGGTGAGTATATTGGCATGGTGGTCATGTCAGCACTGATGCCTGTACTGTTTTTCGGTGGTTGGCATGCACCTTTTGGACTGGAGATTGGCTCACCGCTGATCTCGGGTCTGTTCTGGATGAGCCTTAAAACAGGCTTTTTCCTTTTGTTCTTCGTCCTGGTGAGGGCTGCACTGGTTCGTCCGCGTTATGACCAGTTCATGAGTTACGGCTGGCTGGTCATGCTGCCCTTATCATTAATCAATTTGCTAGTTACCGGTGCAGTTGTACTGTACCAGGCCGGATAAAACTGGAGAGGAATCGACATGTTTAGCGTCATCGGCAAGCAGATCAATATTATCTGGTCACAGATTGTCACCCTGTGGCTGGTCTTTCTGCACCTGTTCAACAAAGCCGATACGGTCGAATATCCGGATGTTAAGCCATACATGTTTCCACGCTGGCGTGGTCGTATCATTCTGACCCGCGACCCCGACGGGGAAGAGCGCTGTGTTGCCTGTAACCTTTGTGCCGTTGCCTGTCCAGTTGACTGCATCGCCTTGCAAAAAACCGAGGACGAAAACGGTCGCTGGTATCCTGAATTTTTCCGTATCAACTTTTCCCGCTGCATCATGTGCGGTTTTTGTGAAGAAGCCTGTCCGACACATGCCATCCAGCTAACGCCGGATTTTGAAATGGCTGAATATGTCCGTCAGGACATGGTCTGGGAAAAAGAACACATGCTGATCTCAGGCACCGGCAAATACCACGATTACAACTTCTATCGGGTTGCCGGCAAAGCCATTGGCGGTAAAGGCAAGGGGGAAGCCCAGAATGAATTGCCGCCTGTTGACAGAAGGAGCTTGCTGCCATGAATTTCCTGTTCTACGGTTCGGCAGTGATTGCCGTGATCACGACACTGGTCGCCATTACCCGCATCAATGTCGTGCATGCCTTGCTTTACTTTATTGTCTCGTTGCTGTCCGCTGCGGTCATTTTCTATTCACTGGGAGCCCCCTTTGCAGCAGCACTGGAAGTGATTGTTTACGCCGGTGCCATCATGGTCATGTTCCTCTTTGTCATGATGATGCTCAACCTGGGGCAAGCCACCATTGAACAGGAGAAATCCTGGCTGTCTCCCAATATGTGGATTGGCCCTGGTATTCTGGCAGCCATCCTCTTGGCCGAAATGCTTTATGCCCTCAACCTCAGCGATGCCCAAATGGCGCACAAGATGGTTGATGCGAAGGCAGTCGGCATTGAGCTGTTTGGGCCTTATGTACTGGCCGTTGAACTGGCATCCATGTTGTTGCTGGCAGGACTGGTGGGAGCCTTCCACCTGGCGAGGAAATAGGCATGGAAATCACCTTGCAGACAATACCAATGCAGCATGGTCTGATTCTGGCCAGCATTCTGTTTCTGCTCGGGTTGGTCGGCGTTCTTACGCGGCGAAATATTGTGTTTATCCTGATGT
>JAYQVM010000042.1:0-14098 GCA_038148435.1 Gammaproteobacteria bacterium
GCCCTGGTCGGTCAGGGTAACAAACTCGCGGTCTGGAATGACGAGGTCTGGAATGAAACCAGAGATGGCTGGCTGAAACATAAAGTGGAAGTCGACGATTTGCCGGATGAGCTGAAGAACCTCTCTTTGTAGAGCATAGAAATGAGTGGATTGCATCAGAGTGTACTGTTGGAGCAGGCCCTGGATGCATTGCTCAAGGATAAAGACGATTTTTATATTGATGCTACCTTTGGAAGGGGCGGGCATAGCCAAAAATTACTAGAAAGTCTGTCGGCGCAGGGGCGTTTACTGGTTATCGACAAGGACCTGGAAGCGATAGCAACTGCCAATGAGCTGGCAGCAAAGGATGATCGGGTGATTGTGCATCATGGCAGTTATGCCGATGTACGGGATGTAGTACATGCCATGAAGATGGATGGGCAGGTGGCAGGCGTATTGATGGATCTGGGGGTCTCATCGCCCCAGCTGGATGATCCACGCAGAGGGTTTAGTTTTATGAAAGACGGACCTTTGGATATGCGAATGAATACACAAGTTGGTGAATCTGCCGGGGAGTGGCTGGCCAGAGCAGATGAAAAAAGTATTGCAGATGTACTTTATGAGTTTGGGGAGGAACGTTTTTCCAGACGAATTGCTAGAGCCATCGTCAAGCGAAGACAGTCAAGAGCTATAACGAGAACGCTGGAACTGGCTGAGATTATCAAGCAGGCACATCCGAAATGGGAAAAGCATAAGCATCCAGCGACGAGGTCTTTTCAGGCGATCCGTATCTTTATTAATGACGAGCTGAAAGATCTGGAGCAGGCCCTGCCAAAAATACTGGATGTTTTGATGCCGGGAGGGCGTCTGGTAGTGATCAGTTTCCATTCGCTGGAAGACCGGCTGGTGAAACGCTTTATTCAGAATGAAGAGAAGGGCGACAGCTACCCGCTGGATTTGCCGGTAACCCAGGATTTGCTGAACCCTCGCCTAAGGCACATTGGCAAAGTGCTCAAGGCCGAGGTAAATGAGTTGACGGAAAATATCAGAGCGCGCAGTGCCGTTATGCGTGTTGCTGAAAAGGTTGACTGATGTCTGTTTTTTCAAAAAAACAGGAGGCATATAAAAGAAGAACCAGACCGGGAAGAGTCTGGTTCGGTTTTACGGTCTTGCTCACTACAGTTGGCGTGTCTGCATTGGGCGTTGTGTATTCAACTCACCAGAGCCGGCATTTATTGAATGAATTGCATGCGCTGGAAAATGAACGAAATGCCTTGCAGGTTGAATGGGGGCAGCTGTTGCTGGAGCAAAGCAGCCTGATCTCGCAGGGCAGAGTGGAGGACATTGCCAAAGCAGAACTGAACATGGTGATACCAGGCTGGGAAGACATTGTGGTAGTAAAAAGATGAGTTCACCTCATATAGAAAAAATTCAGGTTTGGAGACTTTACTTTGTCTTCGCTGTGATTTTTTCACTTGTCGCCGTGACTGCCTGGAAAGTCTTTGACCTGCAGGTTATTAACAATGAAGTCTTGCAAAGGCAGGGCGATGCAAGAACAGTTCGTAATGATGTGATTGCTGCGCATCGGGGTAATATTCTGGATCGCAATGGGCAGCCGCTTGCAATCAGTACGCCGGTTCAGTCACTGGCAATCAATCCACGGCTAATACTCCTGCACCCGGAGCAGTGGGAACAGTTTGCACTGGCGGTCACGGCTATCGGGCTCAATCCTGAGGTGCTGCGAACACGTATCGAAGCCAATGCCAATCGCGAATTTCTGTTTCTCAAACGGCGTATTCCGCCGGCGGAAGCAGATCTGGTATTACGTCATGATTTCGATGGTGTATGGGCCGAAGAGGAATACAAGCGCTTTTACCCACTGGGCGAAGTAGCTGTGCATGTGGTGGGTCTGGCCAACAGTGATGAGCTTGGTCAGGAAGGTATTGAGCTGGCCTATGAGGATTGGTTACAGGGTTCGCCAGGTTCCAGGCAGGTTCTCAAGGATCGCAATGGCGGCATTATCCGTGAAGTAAAAATCAATGAAATGGCCCAGCCGGGCAATGATTTGGTCCTCAGCATTGATTCGCAGATTCAGTTCCTGGCCTACAAGGCGCTCAAGGAAGAAGTGACCCGCCGTCATGCCACGGCAGGTTCTGCCGTGGTGCTCGATGTGCAAAGCGGTGAGGTCCTGGCTATGGTTAATCAGCCCTCCTATAACCCGAACAATCGCAACAGTCTGAGTGAGCAACTAGAAGGTCTTAAAAACCGGGCTATTGCCGAATCGCTGGAACCTGGCTCCACTGCCAAGGCCTTTACGATTTCAGCAGCGCTGGAGAGTGGCCTCTTCGATGCTCAAACCATCATCGATACCAGTCCCGGTTATATCCGGGTGGACAGTGCGACAATTCGTGATCCAGTGAATTATGGTGAATCCGATCTGGAAAGAATTCTGGCGAAATCATCCCAGGTGGGCGCTACCAAGCTGGCGCTTGCCATGGGACAGGAACCGATGCTGGATATGCTCAGGCGAGTGGGGCTGGGGCAGGCCCCGGGTACAGGATTCCCCGGTGAATCGGCAGGCTTGATTCCGGAACGCTCGCGCTGGAGTAAGACTGAAATAGCCACTCTTGCCTATGGCTATGGTTTTCAGGCTTCCCCCCTGCAGCTTGCCCAGGCCTACATGGTTTTTGCTAGTGGCGGAGTTTATAAACCCATTTCCCTGTTGAAGATTGACAACCCAGATGAAGTATCCGTTACCCGTGTGATCAGTGAAGAACTGGCTGCAACTGTTACCGGTATGATGGAAGCGGTAGTAGCACCTGGTGAAGGTGGCACCGGAACCCGTGCCTATATCCCGACACATCGTGTGGCCGGTAAAACCGGTACAGCTTGGTTCTACGATGTTCAAAATGGCGGTTATGACGATGAGAATTATATCTCCCTTTTTGCGGGCTTTGCCCCCGTAACTAATCCGAGAATTGTTACCGTAGTCACCATTCATGAGCCGCAGGGAGAAGAATACGGTGGTGGTCAGGTTGCTGCCCCGGTATTTGCCGAAATTACCGCCGGTGCTCTACGCATTCTGAATGTGTCACCGGATTTGTTGCCAGTAAGCAACGGTGAGTTAAGTATCAGCAGCAGCGAAGCGATTCGTGTCAGTATGTCGGAGACAGGGCGATGAATACGGCGCATAGCATGCCGGAACAGATGAGCCTGGCCCTGTTGCTGGAAGGGGAGCTCAAGATTCCCAGAAAGCTGGATGTCTTACTGACAGGAATTGAACTTGATAGTCGCAGGATTGAAGCGGGGGATCTGTTCATTGCTTGCAAGGGTGCAAATTTTGATGGTAGGGATTTTGTTAATGAGGTTACCGCTAGAGGCGCTGCTGCAATACTGGTAGAAAAAGGGGAATTGTGGCAGGAAATTTCGATAGTCAATAATGTGCCGGTAGTCCCGGTCGACAAACTGGCCTGCCGACTGAGTAAAATTGCGGCGACATTTTTTGCCAACCCAGCCCGTCATCTTAATCTGATCGGGATAACCGGAACCAACGGAAAAACCAGTATCTGTCAGTTTCTGGGTCAGTGTTTTACCAACCTGGGTCATTTTTGTGGTGTGAGTGGGACTCTGGGCTACGGTCTATACGGCCAGAGTAATCAACAGATGTCCACTGACTCTCCCGGAACAACGCCGGACTCGATTTGCGTGCAAAGAATATTTAGCGAACTACTCAAGGCCAAGGCGGACACCATGGTGATGGAGGTTTCATCACATGGTCTCAAGCAAGGCCGGGTCTGTGTAGATGAATTCGATACAGCGATATTTACCAATCTGACTCGCGACCACTTGGATTATCATGGCTCCATGCAGGCCTATGGAGAAGAGAAGCTCAAACTCTTCAGTGGCTCACGCTTGTCGACAGCGGTGGTCAATATGGATGACCTGTTCAGTGCTGTGATCCTAAAGAACCTATCTAAGCGTGTGAACAGTATTACTTATAGTTTGCGTGATCATCGTGCGGATGTTTTCCCTGAGCATGTTGAGTTCACCCCGCATGGTTTTGAGTTAGATATTGTCAGCCCCTGGGGTAAAGGCAAACTGCAAACAAACCTGCTGGGTTCTTTCAACATTAGCAACCTTTTGGCTGTTCTGACCACCGTAATGGCCAATGAATTACCGGGGGAAAAACGTAGCTTTGATGATTTGTTAGAGCTTGTCGCAGGGGTGCAAGCAGTGAAAGGTCGTATGGAAATTATTGGTGGAAAGGCTGTGGCTGTGGTTGTTGACTATGCACACACGCCGGATGCACTTAAAAACGCCCTTCAGGCATTGCAGGAGCATTATCAAGGGAAAATCTGCTGTGTGTTTGGCTGTGGTGGAGAACGAGATCCGGGCAAACGTCCGATGATGGCTCGCATCGCTGAAAGTCTAGCAGATAAGGTAATGGTGACTGATGACAATCCTCGGCAAGAATCATCTGAGCAGATCATTAAGCAAATTATGTCGGGCTTCCGTCATGGCGAAAAAGTCCAGGTGGAGAGTGATCGAGCCAGAGCCATTGAACGGGCAATCAATGAAGCCCAACCCGGGGATGTGGTGCTGATTGCCGGTAAAGGCCATGAGGAATATCAGGATATTGGTGGCAGGCGCATGCTATTTAGTGATGTAAAGCAGGCGCGTGTTTCTTTAAGCAAACGTTTTCCAGAGTTGGGTTAATAGTGTGATCAGGGAAATGGGTTTACAGGAAATACAGGAGTTGACGGGGGGCAAGCTGAGTAGAGTAGATGCCCGTTTCAGTGCTGTGTCGATCGACAGTAGAAAAATTGCTGCCGGGGACTTGTATATTGCCATCAAAGGCGAGCGTTTTGACGGTAATGACTTTGTTGCTGATGCAGAAAAAAATGGAGCGGTAGGTGCAGTCATCAGCAAGGAAACACTGACTTCGCTGCCAATTTTGCAGGTGAAGGATACTCGCCTTGCACTGGGAAAAATCGGCCAATACAACCGACTCCTGAGTCAGGCAAAAGTGCTGGCGCTGACCGGCAGTCAGGGAAAAACAACCGTCAAGGAAATGACGGCGAGTATTCTGGCCGAGTGTGGAAAGGTGCTGAAGACGAAGGGCAACCTGAACAATGAGCTTGGGGTGCCGCTAACCCTGCTGCAGCTTCAGGCCGACCATGAATTTGCCGTGATTGAGCTGGGGGCCAATGCACCCGGCGAAATTGCCTACAGCTCAGCTATTGTTAAACCCCAGGTGGTGCATATTACCAATGTGGCACCAACACACTTGGAAGGATTTGGAGACCTCGATGGGGTGGCCAGAGCCAAAGGCGAGATCTGGGAAAGTCTTGATGAAGAAGGTATTGCCGTGATCAATCTGGATGATGCTTATGCCGGCCAATGGGTTGATCAAATCAAAGAAAAAAGGCTGGTGACTATCAGTGCTCTGGGAAAAGGCACTGCTGATTTCAGGGTAACTGCACTGGAGTTTAACGATGCCATGCACTCGCAGTTTGTTTTGCAGAGCCCTATCGGAGAGTTACAGATAAAACTGACTTTGCCTGGACATCATAATGTTTCCAATGCCCTAGCTGCCGCCGCTTTGAGCATACAGGCGGGAGCCGATTTATCGGCAGTTCAACGTGGTTTACAAAACATGCAGTCAGTGCCTGGGCGAATGATGATTCGTGAGGGTCAGCGCCAGGCCATAATTATTGATGACTCCTACAATGCTAGCCCAAGCTCATTTCGTGTGGCCATTGATGTATTGGCGAAGCAGGTGGGAACAAAAATTATTGCCATGGGTGACATGGCGGAGTTGGGTACTTATGAGGAGGAAGCACACAGGGAAATCGGTGCCTATGCGAAGCAAAAGGGTATCGATCTACTTTACACGATTGGCAGTAGTTCGCAGCAGGCAGTAGAAAGTTTCGGCAAAGATGCCAGGCATTTTTCACAGATGGATGCACTGGCGCAGCATTTACTCTCACTGCTTGACCCAACAGTCACTCTCTTGATCAAGGGTTCACGCTGTGCGGGGATGGACAAGCTGGTTTCCACCTTAATCCAGAAAGGAGATTAACCACTCATGTTACTTTGGCTGACAAATTATCTGACGCAATTTAATTCTAGTTTTACGGTTTTTGAATACCTGACCCTGCGTGGCATTCTCGGCATACTCACAGCCCTATTGATTTCGCTGTTTATCGGTCCATATGTCATTCGGCATCTGAATTATCGGCAGATTAGACAGGTGGTGCGTGATGATGGTCCGCAGACTCATTTAACAAAGGCCGGCACGCCAACGATGGGAGGTGCGCTGATTCTGATCAGTATCGTTATCGCGAGTCTGCTGTGGTCGGATCTGAGTTCTGCCTATGTCTGGACGGTGCTGTTCGTGACCGTCGGATTCGGCGTTATCGGCTGGATTGATGATTACCGCAAAATCTTTGAAAAAAATCCGAAGGGCTTGAGCCCAGGCTGGAAGTATTTCTGGCAGTCAATCGTAGCTTTCACGGCTGCCTGTTATCTATACTGGCACGCAGTCACACCTGCTGAAACGGCTTTGATCGTTCCGTTCTTCAAGGACGTTGCACTCGAGCTCGGTCCCTTTTATGTGTTTATCACCTATTTCTTCATCGTTGGCTTCAGTAATGCAGTAAATCTGACCGATGGTCTGGATGGGCTGGCTATTCTGCCCACAGTGATGGTGGGCAGTGCTCTGGGCATTATCGCGTACCTGGTTGGTAATACGGAATTTTCGGTCTACCTGAATATTCCCTATATCGCCGGTACCGGAGAACTGGTTGTGTTTTGTGGTGCAATGGCGGGGGCCGGTCTTGGCTTTCTGTGGTTTAACACCTATCCGGCACAGATATTTATGGGTGATGTCGGAGCGCTGGCGCTAGGTGCTGCCCTGGGTGTGGTTGCGGTAATTGCCAGACATGAAATCGTACTGGTGATCATGGGCGGAATTTTTGTGATGGAAACCCTGTCTGTCATTTTGCAGGTGGCATCCTTCAAGCTAACCGGGCGACGTATTTTCAGAATGGCGCCCTTGCATCATCACTTTGAATTAAAAGGCTGGCCTGAACCACGCGTGATTGTTCGTTTCTGGATTATCACAATCATCCTTGTTCTGTTTGGTCTAGGCACACTGAAACTGCGATAGGGAATAAATAGTCACCTCATGCAAACAGCGCTACACAGAAATGGAAAAGTTATCGTCGGGCTCGGCCAGACAGGGCTCTCCTTTGCGCGTTATTTGCAGCGCCAGGGGGAGAGCTTCCGAATCGTGGACAGTCGGCAACAGCCACCGGGATTGCAAGAAGCCAGACAGGCATTCCCGCAGCTTGAAATTGAACTGGGTGAATTTCAGGAGCAGACCTTGCTGGCAGCAGAAGAATTGCTGGTGAGCCCTGGTGTCGATCTGCGTCAGCCGGTCTTCAAGAGGGTAAGAGAAGCCAAGATTCCTCTGAGCAGTGATATTGGTATCTTCGCTGCGAGCATACAGGCACCAATTGCGGCGATAACCGGTTCCAATGCCAAAAGCACGGTGGTCAGTTTACTGGGTGCAATGGCAGAAAAGGCGGGGCTGGATGTTGCGATTGCAGGCAATATCGGCAAACCGGTTCTGGACCTGCTGGCCGAAGAGGTGCGTCAGCTGTATATCCTTGAGATCTCTAGTTTTCAACTGGAAAGTACACATGGGCTTGGCGCCGAAGTGGCCTGTATTCTCAATATCAGTAGCGATCACATGGATCGTTATGATCACGAGCAGGAGTACCTGTCAGCCAAACAGCGAATTTTCCAAAACTGTAAACAGGTAGTTGTGAACAGGGATGACCCCCTGACCACACTGGGTATACCTGCGTCGGCAAGGCACTGGAGCTATGGGCTTGATGCCGGTGGCCCGGATGAATTCGGTCTGCTGGAAGTCGCAGGCGAAACCTGGTTGGCTTTCAACCAGCAGGCATTAATGTCCGCCAGCCAGGTGAAGCTCGCTGGCCGACATAATCTGGCAAACGCCCTGGCTGCACTGGCACTGGGTCATTCGCTGGGTCTGGATATGTCGCTCATGCAGGCGGCTTTGAGTGAGTTTGCCGGTTTACCGCATCGCTGTCAGTTTGTTGCCGAGATCCAGGGGGTTAAATATTACAACGATTCCAAGGGGACTAATGTTGGCGCCAGCATCGCGGCTTTGCATGGCTTGGGTGGGAAAAGCAATGTGATATTACTGGCCGGCGGGCAGGGCAAGGGCGCTGATTTCTGTGACCTACAAGAGAGTCTCTCTCGTCACGGTAAAATGGTCATCGTTTACGGTGAAGATGCTGAACGAATCAGCCAGGCGGTGAAACCGGTGGTGTCCGTCAAAGCAGTTGATGATCTGCTGGCAGCGGTGGCATTGGCGTGCCAGGAATCGTTGCCGGGCGATATTGTTTTACTGTCGCCGGCGTGTGCCAGTTTTGACATGTTTATGAATTTTGAGGATCGCGGCAGAGTATTTATGGCGGCAGTAGAGGCTTTGCAATGATGGCGACATTAGCGCAACAAGCATTCAAACGCGAAAGGGAAGTATTTTACCTGGGTGATCAGGGGCTGATCGTCTGCGTCCTTCTGCTGTTGATGTTTGGCCTGATCATGATGACCTCGGCATCGATAGAAATTGCCAGCAGTGATTATGGAGATGCATTTTACTACCTTAAAAAACAAGTGATTTTTATGCTGATGGGCGCTATTGCCGGTCTGGTCGCATTCAATATTCCAATCAGATTCTATCGTGCCTGGAGCATGCCGCTTATGTTGCTGGGTGTGGGTTTGCTAATACTGGTACTGGTGCCTGGCATTGGCCGGGAAGTCAATGGCAGTACCCGCTGGCTCAATTTGGGCTTTATGACACTGCAAGCTTCCGAGCCGGCAAAAGTGTTCATTGTGATTTTTATTGCTACTTATCTGAGCGTACATCATCAGTATGTCATCAGCAGCTGGAAAGGCTTTGCTACACCTCTGGCTTTTATTGCCCTTCCTGTTTTGCTGCTTTTGAGAGAACCTGATTTTGGTGCGGTCGTTGTGCTTATGCTCTCGGTATTCGGCATGATATTTCTGGCCGGGGTCAAACTCTACCAGTTTGTGCTCTTGATACTTGCTGCCGGTGGAGCTGGTGCTGCGCTGATACTTTCGTCTCCCTACCGTATTGCGCGGGTCAAATCTTTTGTCGCGGCACTCTCTGATCCTTTTAATGAGGATGTTGTCTTTGGATCAGGTTATCAGCTGGCTCAAGCCTTGATAGCATTTGGCCGCGGAGAGTGGTTCGGAGTCGGGCTGGGTAACAGCATACAGAAACTTTATTTTTTGCCTGAGGCTCATACCGATTTTGTGTTGGCAATCATTGCCGAGGAGTTGGGTGTTATTGCAGTAATAGCCTTACTTGTCTTGTTCATAGTATTTGTCTGGCGTGCCATGGTGATTGCCAGAAAAAATGAACAAAAAGGTGATTTCTTTCCTGCTTACCTTGCCTATGGTATCGCTTTGATTTTCATAGGACAAATCATCATCAATGTCGGGGTAAATATTGGCTTGCTGCCGACCAAGGGACTGACTTTGCCCTTTTTAAGTGCTGGAGGTTCCAGTTTGATCACCTGCATGGTGATGGTCGCCTTGCTGCTGAGAATCGATGTTGAAAATTTTGCAAGGGAAAATAACCTGAAAAGGGTAGTAAACCGATGAGCCGGAACAGCACTAAAAAAGTACTGATCATGGCTGGTGGCACCGGGGGTCACATTTTCCCGGCCCTTAGTATAGCCCGTCACCTGCAATCCATGGGAGTCATGGTTGAGTGGCTAGGTACACGTAAAGGCATGGAATCGCGCATCGTACCCGAAATGGATATCCCGATTCATTATATTTCCGTTTCTGGATTACGGGGAAACAATCGCTTAACCATTTTGTTATCGCCCTTTGTGATAATAGTGGCAATCTGCCAGGCGCTAGCGAAATTATGGTCCTGCAAACCATGCTGTGTGCTTGGCATGGGTGGTTTTGTCACGGGACCGGGTGGTGTTGCTGCCTGGCTACTGGGCAAGCCATTGCTAATTCATGAACAAAATGCAATTGCCGGACTCAGCAATCAACTCCTCAGTCCTCTGGCCACTGTGGTGATGGAGGGTTTTGCTGGTGCTTTCAAGCGTAAACAGGTGCTTAGCAAGTATGGCTTGATACGCTTTGACACTGAAAAAGCAGTTCATATTGGCAACCCACTTCGAAAAGAATTGCTTGATTGTGAGCTACCCGAAAAGCGTTTTGCTGGCAGACAAGATCAAAGGATTCGACTCCTGATCATAGGTGGAAGTCTTGGCGCACAGGCTATCAACCGCTTCTTACCGGAATTTCTTGCACAATATGCGAACACTGATAAATTACAGCTCTGGCACCAGTGTGGAAAAAATAACCTTGACGATAGTCTGCAGGCTTATGAAAAGGCTGGAATCGCTACTGATGAGCTAAATGTAGGACCTTTTATTGATAATATGGCTCAAGCCTATGCATGGGCAGATCTAGTTCTTTGCCGCGCCGGGGCATCCACGGTATCCGAAATAGCTGCAGTGGGAATACCGGCAGTATTCGTGCCATATCCCTATGCGGTCGATAACCATCAGACAGAAAATGCCCTGATTCTGCAAAAACTGGGCGCGGCATGGATCATCCAACAGAATGAATTAAGTTCGCAGAAACTGGCAAACATTCTGGATCGTTTCCTAGCAGATCGTGCGCTGATTTTGCGAATGGCATTACTTGCAAAAGAAGCAGCAAAACCGCAAGCAACTCAAATGGCGGCAGGCTATTGCATTGAGGCCTGTTATGTCTGATGTGCAAAACAAAAAGCTCATATCCAGCGTGCCTGAAATGCGGCGTATCAGCAGTATTCATTTTATTGGTATTGGTGGTGCCGGAATGAGCGGTATTGCGGAAGTGCTGCTGAATCAGGGTTACAAGATCAGTGGCTCAGATATTGCGCAAAGTAAAACTTGCGCCAGGCTGGAGAAGCTTGGAGCAAAAATATATATGGGTCACAAAGCCCGTTATGTCGAAGATTCCGATGTGGTTGTCATTTCCAGCGCTATTAATGAAAGTAATAATGAAATAAAAGCCGCCATCAAGCGTCGCATCCCGATAATTAGGCGCGCTGAAATGCTGGCTGAATTGATGCGTTATCGGCATGCGGTTGTGATTGCAGGGACTCATGGAAAAACTACCACTACCAGCATGATCGCTTCAGTATTTGCTCAAGGGAAGCTGGACCCTACCTTTGTGATTGGTGGATTGCTCAAGAGTGCAGGCACCAATGCCAAATTAGGTACTAGTCGTTATATGGTGGCGGAAGCTGATGAAAGTGATGCATCTTTTCTACATCTCTTACCAATGGTGGCGGTTGTCACAAATATTGATGATGACCATATGCAGACTTATGGCAGCGATTTTGAAAAATTGAAAAAAACCTTTTTGGAGTTTTTGCATAATCTGCCTTTCTATGGTTTGGCGATATTATGTGTTGATGACCCTGTTATCCAGGAGCTGTTGCCGCAGGTTTCAAGACCGGTACTGACTTATGGATTTTCGCAAGAGGCCGATTTCAGGATCAAGGAAATATCCCAGCATAACAAGCACACCAGTTTCAGTGTCAGTCGTCCCGATAAAGGTGATCTGTCACTGACCCTGAATATGCCGGGTGCTCACAATGTGCTTAACGCTACCGCAGCAATTGCGGTTGCCAGCGATCAAGGTCTTTTCGACGAAGACATCATTCAGGGTCTGGAAAGTTTTCAAGGCGTCGGCAGGCGTTTTGAGATACATGGTGAACTGCAGTTCAGCAGAGGCAGTGCCATGCTGGTTGATGATTATGGACATCATCCCACCGAAGTGGCTGCCAATATACGAGCTATCCGTGCAGGCTGGCCGGACAAACGACTGGTCATGATCTATCAACCCCATCGCTACACCCGTACCCAGGATCTATATGATGATTTTGTTGCGGTGCTCTCTGAAGTCGATCTGCTGTTGATGCTGGATGTTTATTCGGCTGGTGAAAAACCGATACTGGGTGCTGACAGTAAAAGTTTATGTCGCAGTATCCGTCAACGCGGACAACTGGATCCGGTGTTTGTGAAAGAGCAGCAGGAGCTCCCGATCTTGCTGGACGAATTGCTTGAGGATGGAGATCTCTTGATTACTCAGGGCGCGGGCAGTGTTGGTTTGCTCTCGGCGCGGCTTGCAGAGGATGGTCTTGCAGGGGACTGGAGCTAATAGCTATGGCTGACGAGTTTGGTAGAGTTGCAGTTTTGATGGGCGGAGATTCTTCCGAACGGGAGATTTCGCTGCTCAGCGGCAAGGCTGTTCTGGAGGCTCTACTGGCTAAAGCAGTTGATGCCGTCGGAATCGATACAGGAAACGACTTTTTTGCAGCCATCAGCAGGGAAGATTTCGATCGGGCCTTTATTATGCTGCATGGCAGTCATGGTGAGGACGGCCGAATTCAGGCAGTGCTTGATCTGATGAACATTCCCTATACCGGCAGCGGCCACAAGGCAAGCGCACTAGCAATGGATAAAGTGCGCAGCAAACTGATCTGGATGGCGCAGGGTTTGCCGACCCCTGAATTTGAACTGCTGTATGACAGTTCAAACTGGCAAGCGGTCATCGATAGGCTGGGCCCCTGTTTTGTCAAGCCGGTCAATGACGGTTCCAGTCTGGGGATCAAACAGGCCGACGACTCTAAGTCGCTGCAAGAAGCTTTTGAATATGCCCGGCAGTTCGATGATATGGTAATGGCAGAAAGCAAGATTGAGGGTCCGGAATACACCGTGCCGATCGTGAACAGGCAGCTGCTTCCGGTCATTGAGCTGAGGCCCAAGAATGCTTTTTATGATTATGAGGCCAAGTATGAGGTGGATGATACCGAGTACCTGTGCCCCTGTGATCTGAGTGATGAAGAGGACCAGAACATCCGCAGCCTGACTGGAGAAGCCTATCACTTGATTGGCTGTGAAGGTTGGGGCCGTGTTGATTTAATGCGAGACCGTGAAGGTGTTTTCTGGTTGCTAGAAGTCAATACCGTACCGGGGATGACCAGTCATTCACTCGTGCCCAAGTCAGCCAGCGTAGCAGGCATGGATTTCAATGCGCTGGTTCTTGAAATACTCAAAGGTAGTTTGCAAAAAAAGGGGCAAGAGGCTTGAGTTTGCTAAAACGCAACAGAAGAAGCCGGGGGGCAAGTATGCGAAGCCGCCAGCAGATCAGAAGCATGCAGCGTGCTTTCCTTGCGCTAAGAAAAGTCATACTTGCTTCCCTTCTGCTGGCTTTACTTGTCTTGCTTGGACTGAATTCCAGAGTTGTTTTTGATGATGTGGCCAGCCAGCGCATTGAATTTGTCATGATTGAAGGTGAGCTGCAGCGAGTGACTGAAAATGATGTGAAGGCTGCAGTGTTCAATTTTATAAATCGCAGTATGGTCGCGGTCGATCTTGAACAGGTCAAGGCAGCTTTAGAAGGTAATGCCTGGATTAAAAATGCGAGCCTTAGGCGTAAATGGCCCAACACCTTGATCGTCGATGTGACAGAGGAAGTCCCAATTGCCCGCTGGGGAGACAGCGAGTTGCTGAATCAGGACGGCAACATCTTTTCGCCGCCTGTGCTGGATTCACGGCTTAATTTGGCAAAACTATCGGGTCCATCGGGTAGTGAAAGACGGGTCATGGAGCAGTACCAGGTGTTTAACCAGCTTCTGTATCCAAAAAATATTCGGATTGTCAGCCTAGATCTGAACACCCGGGGAGCGTGGACACTGAGCCTGCTTAATGAAGTGACATTATCTGTCGGCAGTATCAATCCGGTTCAGCGGGTACGTCGTTTTGCCCGGATCTATGACAGTTTTTTTGCCGCTCAAATACCGGGCATTGAGCGTTTTGATCTGCGTTATGAGGATGGAATAGCCGTGTCCTATAAAACACCGGCTACTAGTGATGCATTGGTATCAATGTAGTAATAGACGGTATGAGTAAAACAAGGATGTACCTAAACAGGGTGGGCTCAGCGCGATGAGTAATTTAACAGAAGGGAATATGAT
>JAYQVM010000043.1:0-13487 GCA_038148435.1 Gammaproteobacteria bacterium
AAGTTACTCATCTCGTGAACGACGCACGGAGTCTCGGCTATTCTGATGAAGACGCACAGATCTTAGTAGATGCGTTACAGACCTCTCGTTCCGTTATTTCAGCCAAGCACGCAGCCTATGTCGACAAGCCTGACGCCGAAAGAATGCCTGACATGTCCAGAGAGCTCATCGAAGAGACGGTCGTGGGAATGGTCTCGCCAAAAGAGCGGCTCTCAAAACGAGACCGGAACTACATGGTGAACCTGCTCTATAAAGAAGTAGAAAAAGATAACGACCCGGTCCAGCGGCTCATGCTCAAGATCGAGGCGCACCGAAAGCTGATGCGCTACGAGCAGCGGGCGGTTAACCGGCTACGCGGGGCGGCGAAAGGGCAAAAATAGAAAAAAATAACAAAACGAACCCAAATGGCAGGGGAGGCAGAGCAGCGATAATAGGCTTTATCGATGGTTAGACAGCTGTATGTGATGATTTGTATTTCGAAGCTAAAATAAGCACACTGGTATGCATAACTAAACTCATCACATACACTGCCAGAAGAATCGAATGAGTTGCACCAAGCATCAACAAACCTATACCTGTTGCTGCCCAAAAAATAGCTGTGCCCATGATGATAAATACGGTGAGGACCTTATTATTGACTGCGTCGGCAATAAAGTAATGCATGTGGTCCCTGCCTGCCGTCGAAAGGCTTTTCCTATCAAAAAAAGTTCTTTTTATCATGACCCCCAGCGTCTCATTCAGCGGGACGGTAATAATAAACAGCACAAGGACAGGCGAAATATTAAAAATATTGCCTTCTAGTATGTAGCCTTGGGAAAACTCAATGAGCCTTACGGCGAGAAATAGCCCCAATAGATAGGCTCCACCGTCACCTAAAAATATGCGAGCTTTTTTCTTTATATAAAACCTAAAATTTTGCAACAAAAAGCCCAAAGTCGCTCCAGTAATGATATAAAAACCGGCGGGGTGGTAATTTAAAGCCGCATACAAAATGATCAGTGTAACAAAGAAAATAGAAACACATAGGCCGTCTAGTCCATCGATTAAATTCATTGCGTTCATTAGGCCGACTATCGCAAAGATAGTAAACAGATAGGAAGCATATCCGTTCAGCATAAGTTCACTACCAAAGAGACTGCCAAGGCTATAAATCTGAATTTGTGACGCCACTAGGCTCGCTATGATGACCTGGCCTATTACCCGTAGGTATGGCTTAAGATGAAGACGATCGTCAAGGACTCCCAAAGTTAATGCCAAAAAATAGGGCGCAATATAATTTGATGTTTGAGCAAAAGTAAACGCAAAAATGGTAATAAATATGATAATTCCTCCGATGAGAGGAACCTCTCCCTCATGAGATTTTCTCATGTCGGGTCTATCAACGAGTCCAGCCGACCTTGCTAACTTGTGCAACGGGAAACTAAGGAGCAAGCTCACAAGTGTCGCTAGGACGAATAAGGTATAGCTTTGCATAAGCTTTACTTACTGAATTAAAGCGTGCACCTTATCATTGCTAATATAGAATCACAATATTTTTCAAGCAGATAAAGACTAAAACTAAATAATATTTGACCTTTTTTTTATGCATAGAAATGCTATTATGGAGGTGTTAACTTCAATAATATAACGGATCTTCATGAGGCTTAAGAGCATAAAATTAGCCGGTTTTAAATCATTCGTAGATCCGACCACAGTTAACCTCCCCAGTAATCTCTGCGCCGTCGTCGGCCCCAACGGTTGTGGAAAATCCAATATCATTGACGCTGTTCGTTGGGTTATGGGAGAGAGCTCCGCAAAAAATCTCCGCGGCGAACAAATGACCGATGTCATCTTCAATGGTTCCAGCACCCGCAAGCCGGTGGGGCAGGCATCAGTAGAGCTGATCTTTGATAACAGCGACCGCACCGTCAAAGGCCAATACGCCAGTTTTAATGAAATCTCCGTGAAGCGGATTGTGAACTCTGAGGCCCAGTCCACATATCTGCTGAATGGCGAAAAATGTCGGCGCCGAGATATTACCGATATCTTCCTGGGTACCGGTCTGGGCCCTCGTTCATATTCCATCATTGAGCAGGGAATGGTCTCGCGCCTGATTGAATCCAAGCCTGAAGAGCTTCGAATTTTCATTGAAGAAGCTGCAGGCATCTCCAAGTACAAGGAGCGTCGTCGAGAAACGGAGAACCGTATCAAGCGCACCAAGGAAAATCTGGAAAGGCTGACGGACATTCGCGAAGAGCTGGAGCGCCAATTGCAGCATCTCCAGCGCCAGGCTAAGGCAGCTGAGCGCTACAAGGAATACAAACAGCAAGAGCGGGATACCCGCGCACAGCTCAACGGCATGCGCTGGCGTGATTTTGATGCCGAGGTCAGCAAGGCCCAGCAGACTATCCGTGAGCTGGAGGTCAAACTGGAAGCCAGCATTGCCTCGGCACGCGCCTTTGAGGCAGAGATCGAAAAACAACGAGACGCCAACGTAGATATCCAGGACGCTTACCAGAAGGTGCAGGCCAGCTATTTCTCACTAGGTAGCGAGATCAGTAAAATCGAACAGAATATCGAGTACCAGCGTCAGCGCCAGCTGGAGCTTAATGAAGAGCTTGGAAATATTCGTGAGAGCCTGGGTAAAGCACAACAGGAAATGCGTGAAGACAGTGAGCAGATTGAGCAGATTCAGGCTGTCATTGAAGGGGTACAACCCAGTCTACAGGCCGCTCGAGAGCAAGAACAGGTGGCCAATACCGCATTGGATACGGCCGAACAGGGCATGAGCGCCTGGCAGCATGACTGGGATCAGTTCAACGCCGATTCAGCCGAGACTACCCGCCTAGCCGATGTGGAACAGCAGCGCATCAAGCACCTGGAAAACATTGTCGAGCGCGGTATCCAGCGACAGAGCAGCCTGAAAAATGAAAGTGAAAATCTACATACCGAAAACGAAGAGCAGATCATTCAGACCTTGAACAAACAGATTAGCGATCTGGAAACTAGTGCCGACGCGTTGCAAAATCAAAATGAAGGTCTACTTGCCAATATTGACAAGACAAGGCAGGAACTCAATCAATCTGATAGCCAGTTAGCTGACCGGCGTAGTGAACTGCAAAGCCAGCTGGGGAAACGGGCTTCACTGGAAGTATTACAGCAGGCAGCGCTCAGCCAGGAAGAAAACGCCAGTCAGTGGCTCAGCGAGCACCAGCTGGCCCAGAACAAAAGACTCCTGGATGAGTTGGTGGTCGACAATGGCTGGGAGCTGGCGGTTGAAACGGTACTGGGTGACCAGATGCAGGCCGTCTACGTGGAGGATCTGGGTAGTCTGAATGAACTGCTAGAAAGCTTTAATGAAGGCCTACTGCATTTTGTCGATGGCGGAAGCGCTCTGACCCATTCTAATAATGAGGCCTTTCAAGGTCGGGCCCTCAGCACAAAAGTTCAGGCGGGTAAAAATCTAGATGGTCTGCTATCGGGTATCTATACCGCCGAATCGCTGGCCGATGCGCTAGCTCTGCGCAGTCAACTGCAGGCACATGAATCCATTATCACTACCGAAGGTATCTGGATAGGCGCCAACTGGCTGCGCGTTGCCAAAGGTATGGATAAGGAAAGTAGTGTCTTAAAGCGCAAGGAAGAACTCGAAGGGCTGGCTGTGTTGATCAAAAACCTGCAGGCTCAAATTGAGGAAAACATGGCGTACACAGAACAACTACGCCAGCAATTACTGACAGCAGAGCATGAAAAAGAAGAGTATCTTGAAAAACTCTCCTATCTGAACAAGCAAGAAGCAGGCCTGAAGTCCGAGCGATCAGCAGCTAAAGTAAAAGTCGAGCAGGTCAATGAGCGGCGTGAGCGTATCGCAAAGGAAATAGAAGAGCTGGCACAGCAGGTCAAGCAGGAACAAGACAACATAGCGAGTTCTCGTGAAAAGCTCCAGCAGGCCCTCGAGCGTATGGCAATGGATACGGACAAGCGAGAGCATCTCTTGCAGCAGCGTGATGCGGTTCGCGAGCAGCTCGATTCATGCCGTCAGGTAGCCAGGGCAGCGCGCGAGCGTAGCCATGAAATTGATCTGCATCACCAGACCCAGGCCACCCAGCTGGCTTCCCTTAAAACCGCTCTTGAGCGTGTGAGCAGCCAGGTTGAATCATACCAAAACCGGCAGCAGCAACTGGAAGGCAGCCTGAAGCAGAGTGATGATCCAATCCCGAAGCTCAAGCAGGAACTAGAAGTAAAACTCACCTCGCGTGTCTCTATTGAAAATGAAATGTACGCCGCTAAAGCCAGCTTAGATGATGTTGAACACGAGCTTCGAGAGCTGGAAAAACGCCGTAATGAAGCTCAGGAAAATGCCCAGGGCATTCGTGAAAGTTTGTCAAACAAGCGCCTGAGTATCGAAGGAGCGAATGTCAAACGCGAAGCGCTGGCAGAGGAAATCGCCAAAGCTTCTTATAATCTGGAAAACCTTCTAGAGAGTCTGCCAGAAGACTTAACGGCGGAAAACTGTGAAGAAGAACTGGAGAAGCTTAACAACCGCATCCAGCGTCTAGGGGCCATCAATCTGGCGGCCATCGATGAATACACGGCGCAGTCCGAACGAAAAATTTATCTGGATCAGCAGAATGAAGATCTGGAGAAAGCGCTCAATACGCTGCGAAATGCCATCAAGAAAATTGATCGTGAAACCAGATCTCGCTTCAAGGAAACCTTTGACAAGATCAATGCCGGTCTGCAGGACTTGTTCCCTAAAATATTCGGTGGGGGCCATGCTTATCTTGACATGATTGGAGAGGATCTGCTCGATACAGGTGTCGCCATCATGGCTAGGCCGCCGGGCAAGCGCAACAGCACCATCCATTTGTTATCTGGGGGCGAAAAAGCCATGACGGCCATTGCGCTGGTGTTCTCAATTTTCCATTTGAATCCTTCACCCTTTTGTATGCTTGACGAGGTTGATGCGCCACTGGATGACGCTAACATTGGTCGTTATGCGAACTTGGTCAAGGAAATGTCCAACATCATTCAGTTTATCTTTATCACGCATAACCGCCTGACCATGGAGTCCGCCAATCAATTGATGGGGGTCACCATGCAGGAGCCGGGTGTTTCAAGGCTGGTTTCGGTGGATATTGATGAAGCAGCTGAAATGGCGGCCATGTAGTAAGCGCGGGAGTTTAAGTATGGCAGCTCTTATGTCAGACTATGTCAGCGTGAATCAAGATAACAACAACCTATTTTGCAACTTTTCTGGAGTCAGCTCATGGATATGAGGGACTGGCTGATTATCATTGTTATTGTCGGTATAGTCGTTATTTTAGCTGACGGTTATCGACGTAAATATAAAAATAGCATCCGTATCAAAATCGATAAGAATATTCCGCCCCAGGATGCATTCGATGATGATCCGATGGAAACTTTAGAATTGCCCAATGGAGGAGCTCGAATAAAACATCGGCATAACTTGGCGGGACAGATAGAGTCAGATTATCCAGAAGAAGATGATCGATATGAGGAAGATGAGCCTCTTGAGGGAAACGTGCCGGTCCTAATGGATGCTTTAGAAATAAGTAGCAAGAATAAAACAACAGGCTCGCAAAAACAGGGAGCTGAGAGCGTTGCCGGTTCGGATCTTGTAGTTGAAGATGATCTTGAAGATGCTGAAGACTGGGATGATGAATACGATGGAGACTATAAAGAGCATGAAAACGATGAAGATTTTCTAGTCGATACAGGGGCAGAAAAAGAGAAGAACTTTGAAGCTTTTGTCACATCAGACAGCATTAAAGACTTGAATACTAGTCAGGATGACAAAGACGTTTTCGCAGAAGAAGGAGAGAGCGATATCGATGAAGGCGAAGGTGAAGGTGAAGGCTCTCTCTCTTCTGTCAAAGTTAATCGTTGGGATTCGCCAATAGCAGAAAGGAGTAACGGGCGTATTGAGCCCAGTCTGGGCGAACTAGACCCCTTGTCAACGGATGAGTTGGATGACAAACCACAGCATCTACGTAAAGTAGATAACCCCATTAGTAAACCCAAAACAAAAGATAAAACAAAGTACAAAGCAAGGCCTGCGCATAAAGATAGCCCCCAAACTGAACTTTTTTCAGAATCGCCTGAAGATTATTTCCAGGATGAAACACAAGACGATGATAAGTATCTTGAGCCTGAAAGTGTCATTGTTATCAATGTAATGGCAAAGCGTGGAGAGTACTTTGCCGGCAAAGCACTGTTACCAATACTTCTGCAGCAAGGCATGCAACTGGGTAAGATGAGTATCTTCCACAAACATGCCGATACGGAGGGTAACGGTCCTACAATGTTTAGCATGGCCAATATGGTGAAACCTGGCACCTTCGACGTTAGCCAGATGGATGAATTTACCACGGCGGGAGTCAGTTTTTTTCTGCAACTTCCTAATCAGCTAGGCAATATGCGCTGCTTTGAAGAGATGCTTATGGCCGCCAACAGCATTAAGCAAAGTCTCAACGGCGAGCTCAAAGATGAAAACCGCAGTGTAATCACGCGCCAGACTATAGAGCATTGCCGTCAACGTATTCAGGATTTTGAGCTGGCTCAGCTCTCGCAGAAATAATGAGCCAGGCAGGTGCAGCGCTCAAGATGGAGCTCCATGCGCTGCGGCAGCAAATCAATCGCCATAACCGTCGCTATCATCAACAGGATGCGCCTGAGATTCCTGATCAGGAATTCGACCGCCTCTTTGACCGTCTACTTGAAATAGAGCATCAATATCCCGAACTGATTACGCCCGATTCCCCAAGCCAAAGGGTTGGCAGTGAGCCGCTTAGCGGCTTTACCCAGGTCAAACACAGCATCCCCATGCTGTCACTGGAAAAGGCATTTGACCAAAATAGTCTCGACAACTTTGAAACCCGCATCTTAAAGCGCTTGACTCAGTTGGAAGACGAGCCGGAATATTCCTGTGAGCCAAAAATTGACGGCGTTGCAGTCAGCCTGCG
This sequence comes from Gammaproteobacteria bacterium, assembly GCA_038148435.1. Lineage (GTDB taxonomy): Bacteria > Pseudomonadota > Gammaproteobacteria > Pseudomonadales > Pseudohongiellaceae > UBA5109. The sequence goes on from JAYQVM010000043.1 coordinate 6,966, forward strand.
TTATGAAAAAGGGGTGCTGGTACAAGCAGCAACACGCGGTGATGGTAGGACCGGTGAGGATATCACCCATAATGCCAAAACCATCCCTGACATCCCCTTAGCGCTGCTGGGAAAAAACCACCCAAAAGATCTTGAAGTGCGTGGTGAAATTTTCATGACTCGTTCCGGTTTCCATGAAATGAATCGCAGAGCAGAGCACCGCGAAGAGCGCACCTTCGTCAATCCACGCAATGCGGCAGCCGGCACCCTGAGACAACTGGATTCAAGAATAACGGCGAAACGCCCGCTTAGCATGTACTGTTATAGCCTGGGAGAGATCAGCACCGATTTTCCGGGTAAGCTAAGTGACATATTCAGCTTGTTGGACCAGTGGGGCTTGCCGGTTAATCCCATCAGGGAGATTGCAAAGGGTATTGATGAATGTTATCGCTATTGTGAGCGGATCCTAGCAAAGCGCTCGAAACTGAATTATGAGATTGATGGTGTGGTGCTCAAGCTAAATGACCTGAAGCTTCAGGCCGAGCTGGGGATAAATGCCCGAACGCCGCGCTGGGCAATTGCCTATAAATTTCCCGCCGAGGAAGTAGCTACGACGCTCAATGAGGTGGAGTTTCAAGTCGGCAGAACCGGCACCATCACACCGGTAGCTCGCCTCGAACCGGTCTTTGTGGGTGGGGTTACCGTTAGTAATGCTACTTTGCATAACTTGGATGAAATTAGGCGGCTGGATATCCGTATAGGCGATCGCGTCATCATTCGTCGCGCCGGTGATGTGATTCCAAAGGTCGTCAAGGTCATAACCGAGCAGCGTACAGATACGGCTCGTCAAATTAAAGCTCCAGAAAATTGCCCGATCTGTCATTCCGATATTGAGCATCTGGAAGAAGAAGTCCTCATCCGCTGTACTGGTGGCCTCTACTGCCGGGCACAGCGTATTCAGAGCCTGATACATTTTGCCTCCCGCGCAGCCATGGATATCGATGGCTTGGGAGTCAAACTAATCGAACAGCTGGTTAACGCAGAGCTCATCACCAATGTTGCTGATATTTATCAGCTTAGAGAAGAGCAATTGCTGGGACTGGAGCGTATGGCTTCCAAATCGGTTAATAACTTGCTATCCGCCATCAGGAACAGCAAGAACACTCCACTGGCACGTTTTATCTATGCTCTGGGTATCCGTGAAGTCGGGGAGGCTACGGCATTGGCTCTTGCTCATCACTTTGGCAGCTTGAATCAACTGATGAAGTCCGACTTTGAAACCTTGCTGACGATACCCGATATAGGGGAGGTGATGGCAACACATATCACAAGCTTTTTTGCCGAAGCGCATAACCAGGAGGTTATTCAGGCCTTGCTGGACTGTGGTGTACGGCCGCAAGGCGAGGAGAGGCCGAAAACCACGGGGCTGCCACTTGCCGGTCGGACCTATGTGCTGACAGGCACCCTGGAGTTGATGGCGCGCGATGAAGCCAAACGCCACTTACAGGCGCTGGGAGCGAAAGTCGCGGGTTCGGTATCAGCGAAAACCTCTTGCGTGGTTGCCGGGCCCGGTGCAGGAAGCAAATTAAGCAAGGCAGAAGATCTTGGCATAAAAGTGATCAATGAAGGCGATTTTGTGTCATTGCTTACACAACACGGTATAACAGTGTAAAGTATAGCTTTTAACTATAATGACCAAACAAGACGAGCAGATTGTGCCCATGCGCCTGATTTTTGTGAGTCTCATACTTTTACTGTTAAATGCCTGTGCTTCTGCGCCGCCGGACAATACCGCCAATATCTGCAGTATGTTCGAGGATCGCCGCAGCTGGTATAAGGCGGCCTCACGTGCTGAAGACCGCTGGGGAACCCCGGTGTATATCAGCATGGCCATTATCGAGCAGGAATCTTCCTTCAATGCGCGTGCCAGGCCCGAACGTCGGCAGCTGCTGGGCTTTATTCCCTGGTTCAGGCCTTCCTCGGCCTATGGTTATGCCCAGGTGCTGGATGAAACCTGGGACGAGTACAAGGCCAATGCGCCCAATTGGGGTGCCCGACGTTCCAATTTTTCGGATGCCATGGATTTTGTCGGTTGGTACACCAACTCGTCCGTTCGGCGTAACAGCATCCCCCGCACAGATGCCTATAACCTCTATCTTGCCTACCATGAAGGCAATGGTGGTTGGGCGCGGGGCACCTACCGCAATAAAGGCTGGCTCATGGATGTGGCGCGCAATGTCCAGAGCGCCGCCAATGTCTATCAAAGTCAGTATCAAAGCTGTGAGAGGGATTTGAGCCGCAACTGGTTCATGAGGCTCTTCTTTTGAGCTGGTGGGGCAAGCTGATCGGCGGGACTTTCGGGTTCATGCTGGGAGGTCCCCTGGGGGCGGCTCTGGGGGCTGCTCTGGGGCATAACTTTGACCGGGGCATGCATCGCCTGGATGCGGATGCTTTTGGCTCGGCGGCCGATGTCGAAAAAATCCAGTCTGCCTTCTTTACCGCCACCTTTTACATGATGGGGCATCTGGCCAAAGCCGACGGCCGGGTCACCCAGGATGAAATACAGCTTGCACAGCAGGTCATGCAGCAGATGAACCTGAATGCGCAGCAGAAAAAAGTCGCCATCAAGCTCTTTGAGCAGGGCAAGAATCAGGAAATACCGGCGCAGGATATCCTTCAGCAGTTCAAACGCGAGTGCCATCGCCGACGTAACCTCATCCAGATGTTTCTGGAGATACTCATCATGACTGCCTATGCTGATGGCAAGCTGCACCAGGCAGAACAAGACTTACTATGGCATTGTGCGCGGACTCTGGGTTTTAACCGGATACTCTTTCAGCAGATACTGCGTAGCATTGAAGCCCAGCGCCATTACCACCAGCAGGGTAATGCTGGCCGTAGTGCTGTCGACAGCCGTGGCATGAGCCTTGATGATGCCTACAAGCTGCTTGGTATCAGTACTTCAGCCACCGATCAGGACGTGAAAAAAGCCTATCGACGTCAGATGAACCAGCACCATCCGGATAAGCTGGTCTCCAAAGGCTTGCCACAGGAAATGATGGATATTGCCAATCAGAAAACTCAGGACATTAAAACAGCCTATGAGTTGATCAAGGCAAATAGAGAGAATTAACTTTAATAATAATTTATATCATATTGATATTTATAGTTTAAAAATATCAACTTCCAGCTTTTCTAGCTCTTCCTGGCAGGCTTTGTGGCTGATCAGGCCGGTACTTGCCTGGGCTGGCTGCAGGTAAGTCTCGGCCACGGCCTGCAGGCGGGCAATATCGACTTCAAGCACGGCCTGGCGAAACTGCGCGCGGTACTGCTTGTCACGGCCAAACAGCTCATTGTAGTAGGCTTGTTTGGCCGTCCCTGCCGGGGATGCTGGCCTGTCGAGGCTGGCAATGACCCCCAGAATGGCTTCTTCCAGCTTGCTCTCATCATGCTTATCGTTCTGTAGCCACTCCAGGGAACGCCTGAAGTCAGCCAGGGTTTCACTCAGGCGTGGGTCACGATAGGAAAAGAAGCGAAAGCTGGCAGAGTTTGAATCCTGCCCGGCACCAGCCCCATAGGCGCCGCCTTTTTCACGAATGGCACTGTGCAAAAAACCGTTACGCAGAAAACCGGCCAGTACGGTCAGGGCCGCGGCATCGGCATGTCCTGCAGGGACAGTCGGGAAGGCCAGGGCACAGAAATTGACCTGGGAGTTACATAGCCAGGCCTGATGCACCTGATCACGAACCTGCGGCAGGCTAAAACTTGAAGCAGCCGTGTTCTCTGTGCTGGACCAGTGCTGCGCCAGCGCCTTTTGCAAGGCGCTTTCTTCACTTTCTTCAGCAATACACAGAAGCTGTTTGCTACCAGTACCGAGTAGTTGATGCAGCGCTTGCAACTTGTCTGCAAAATCCTGCAGGGAAGCCTCCTCGGCAAAAGAGTGAACCAGTTCTTTGAGTGTTTTGATACCGCGTAAACCTGAATTGCTGTAATTCAATGCAGCAATAGGGCTCATCTGGCTGCTGGCTACCCCCATGGCCAGGGCATGTCCGTGACTGATAACGCTTTGTTCTTTATGACTGGCAATCTGCCGCATCAATTCGTGCATGCGGTCGAGTTCATCAAAGCGGCATTCGTAGAGTGTTTCACGCATCAGTTGGCTTAATTCAGCCTGATGGGCATAGAGGGCTTTACTGCCGACAACAAGGTAGGCCTCAAGCGCCTGCTCATCACCGATACGACTGCGCAGATTGAACTGGGCATGGATGCCGCCGCTTATGGCTGCCTGTAGCGCCTGTATCTCCAGGTAGGAACGTGTCCCAACACCCAGTTCAGGCAGACAGGCGCTGTAGTAGGGCAGATAGCTCCTCAACTCATCCGGAATTGCTGGCAGTCGTACTAGAATGTCCTGATAGCTCAAGCCATTGGTACCTTGCGCATAATAGGCCAGATCTAACTGCTGCAGTTTGCTGTGCTTGGCCTGCGGCCAGTTAATGCTGGCCGGGACATCACTGAGTTCAACCTTGGGCAGAATGCTGGCATCATCTTCCTGCTCCTGGCGGATTTTCAGTGCTTCGGCCTGGGCAATGATCTCTGCTTTCTGGGCTTCGCTCAGGTTGTTCTTGATGCTGGCGAGTCTGGCCTTTTCCTCTGCCAGTGTTTTTGCTGCCAACTCCCTGTCAGGCTGAACTGTTAGGGTTACCCGGTGCGGGTTGTCCAACAGGTACTGCTGGATGAGTTTCGGGATGTACTGAGGATCACGAATGTCCTGTTTTAACTGTTTTAAGACCGGATCAATATCCAGCAGTTCGATGGGATCGCCACGGTGAGTCGCCGAGGACAGGGCGGATAATATTAACTGCAAGCCATAGGGGTAACTGTCGCCGGTAATTTCCCGCTGGTGCAGTTCCAGACTATGTAAGGCTGCTTCTACCTTGTCCTGGGCAATTCCCTGTTCGGCTATTTGCTGCAAGGTATCCAGAATTAGTGTTTCAACGGCTTCGCTGCTGCTCGAATCGCAACCTTCCAGGCCGCAGATCAGGCTCATTTCACGGTGTGAATCTTCCAGACCGCACAGTGGGGAGGGGTTACTGCCAAGGCCCGTCGTTTCCAGAGCCTGCAGCAGCGGAGAAGCACTATTATCCAGCAGGACGCTGGTGAGCAGTTGCGCCTTGTACAACTCTTCCAGACTGGTGTTGTTGCCGAGCAACCAGGCCATAAGCACATGCGTTTTCTGTTCTGCGCTGTCTTCATCCAGCGGATAAGTCTCCTCTACCCGGATGGGGCTCTGGTAGCGCTGCTCATCACCAACGGCTATGTGCACATCCAGTTTTTCAAACTGATTGAGCGCCAGTTCCTCGAAACGTTGCTGGTGTTCCGCTGCCGGAATGTCGCCAAAGGTCATAAAAATGGCATTACTTGGGTGGTAGTGGGTTTTATAAAAGCTCAGTAAATTTTCATAAGTCAGCGTCGGAATCTCAGCCGGATCACCACCGCTGTTGTAATGGTAAGTCGTGGTCGGAAACAAGTGTTTGCAAAGATGCTGCCAGATCAGAGAGTTTATGGAACTCATGGCACCTTTCATCTCGTTGTAGACCACGCCTTTGTATTCGAGCGTAGAACTCGAATCCTTGCTGTCGCTGAATTCAAGACGGTGACCTTCCTGTGCAAAATCCAGCGGGTCAAGATTGGAAAAGAATACGGCATCCAGGTAAACCTCCAGCAGATTGTTAAAATCTTTCAGGTTCTGGCTGGCAAAGGGGTAGGCCGTCCAGTCACTGCTGGTCATGGCATTCATGAATGTATTCATAGAGCGGCGAATCATCATGAAAAAAGGGTCTCGAATCGGAAATTTCTGGCTGCCACATAATGCCGTATGTTCAAGGATATGCGCGACGCCACTGGAGTCCATTGGTACCGTGCGAAAAGCAACCGTAAAGACGTTTTCAGGGTTATCGCAGGCCAGATGAAAATGCTTGGCACCGGTGACCCGGTGTTCGTATTCTTCGATCTGTATGTTGAGCGTGTCGAGATGATGACTGCGCAGCTGAAGAAAAGGGCTGTCAGCTGTAAGCGAATTTGCCAGCGGCATGCATGTGTTCCTGCGTCATAAAGCCCGCATTCTAGCCTATTTCAGGGCCGAAGGTCAGGGGTGGTTTTTCCATAGAGAAGAAACCCAGTGCACCACTGCGAAAATCGTTCAGGATAATTTCGCTGGCCTTGTGATAATCCACACCACCTTTACGCAAGGCGCCGCGTTTCTCCGCAATCTGCTCCAGTATTTTTATCGGCTCTGCTGCCAGCTCTGTCAGCTTGTAACGGGACAGCAGATTTTCCGGATAGGCTGTGTTCATGAAGGCAAGGGTAAACAGCGCGATATCTTCAAATTCAATGGCCGTATTGCGAATAGCGCCACTGGCTGCCAAGCGATAGGCAGCTTCCTGGTCTTCAATCTTGGGCCAGAGCACCCCCGGAGTATCAATCAGTTTGAAGCCTTCTGCCAGGCTGGTTTCCTGAGGCGCCTTGGTAACAGCGGGTTCATTG
>JAYQVM010000044.1:0-13479 GCA_038148435.1 Gammaproteobacteria bacterium
ATTTTGCATCATGAAAACTTAACATATTCGCAGCGGATTGAAAAAACCGTGTTTTATGCCAGGCTCAAAGCACGGGATAAATTTGAGCGTGGGGACAAGGTCAGCTTTGCTTTGGTATTGCTGATTTTCCCACTAGCCTTCATTCGTTGCTACATTTTTAAAGGCCATTTTCTCGATGGTTTGCAGGGAATTCTGACCAGTGTCAACGTGGCTTTTTACAACTATATGAAATATGTCAATCTCTGGGACATGAATACGCGAGCTCAGCAAGAGGCAAGTAAGCGCGAAAACAGTTGAGTGAAAGCGGGCTCATTTTTCAATCTGGATAGTTTTGTATAGAGCTCAATGAACTGAGCACGCTGAATCTGTGATAGTTCAAGTTTATTCAGCAGCATTTGGATATTTTCGCAGCGATCCGCGTAACAGATCGAGCTCGGGAAAACCCGTAGCTCCTCAGGATTGGCGATATAAAACCTGCCTTCGTCATAAAGTAGTTTTTCTGGATTGATCTCATTGAAATAAAAACCGCCTTGATGGACCTCTACCAGAAAGGCTGCCAATGCTTCCAGTTCAAGTTCCTCAGGTGTGATTTTTTGCAAGCCTATCCCCGACAGGGGAAAATAGGTGGCGGCCATGAAGTCTGCTTTTCTAACAAGAAAGAGGCAGTCGACAGTCACTGAACCAATGCCCTTTGCCCTTAGCAGACGTGAATTACGATCGAATAGCTTCATGGGCGCTGAGTCAAATAATCGAACACCACTGCTAGGTAGTATTCTGAGCAGGACATTGTTATGCAGCTGCCGGGTTAGGTTTTTTATATACTGCTCTTCAATAATTTTTGTGTCTTCTATCATCTTGTTGAATCTTTGTCGGTCAATCTTATGCACCGGTGTTTTGATCAGGATATAAGGACTGTCCGGCTTTCCACCGGCCTTGGTTTTAAAGCGTTTATGCATCCATAAATACTGCGCCGGTCTCACTCGAATAGCAGCTTCCAGCTGCTTATTCATATAAGTGGCATCAGCGACATCATCATCCCCGGGAAAACTTTCCGGGAATGGAATGAACTCGACTTCATAGGGCTTGGTGCCAGACATGCGATGATGACGAACCAGCAAGACCGGCGAATCATAAAAACCGGCCAGTCGGCTGGCCGCCGTAATTGTTGCGGCGGGTTGACCAAAGAAAGGTGCGAAAACGGCATGATCGGGACCATAATCCTGATCAGGAGCATACCAGATAATGTTGTTCTTTTTTAAATGGCGCAGAGTGCCACGAATGTCATATCGATCAAAAACACCGTTGCAGTTTTTTAATCGGCCTTTGAGCATGAAGGCGTCAAACAGCGGGTTTTTATGAGGGCGATAGGTGACAGCAAAGGGGTACTGAAGTGATGCCAGATTGGCAGAAAAATCCAGCGTGGTGTAATGCGCGCCCAGCAGGATAACGCCTTTACCTTTGGCCAAGGCTGTTTGCATGGCTTCAGCATTGATAATTTTCAACAGGTGCTGGAAGCGGCGGGGGTTTCTGACCCAGCCAACAGCGGTTTCGATGAAACCTATCCCGTTTTCAATAAAACAGTCACGCACCAATTCAGCTTGCTGCCGGGCATTGCGTTCAGGAAAGCAGATCGCAATATTGGTCTGCGTGATATAGCGGCGTTCTTTGGCCAGGTTGTGCAGGAGTAGACCTAGGCAACGTCCGATGAACATTCGCAGATGAAAGGGCAGGTAGGCAATAAGCACCAGCAAAGCAATTCCCAGCCAGGTAAGCCAGTATTTGGGAGCCAGGAAATGGGTAAATGGAGGAACGCTTGGCTTTGACACAACAGTCTTCGTCACTGAATTTCCGCTCATTCTACCAGAAGCCTTATGTTATGATGGATGCCTTTGAGCAAGCTGTAAAATACCGATGAAACTTGAAACGCCACGTTTTGATTCTGCACGTATCCTGGTACTGGGCGATGTTATGCTTGATCGCTACTGGTATGGTGCCACATCCCGAATTTCACCGGAAGCACCCGTTCCTGTAGTCAAGGTTGAGGATATTCAAGATAGCCCCGGTGGTGCAGCCAACGTCGCCCTGAATATTGCTGCGCTTGGCGCAGCCTGCTCATTGAGCGGGATGATAGGCGAGGACAGGGAAGGGGACTTGCTGACGAAGGTGCTACAGTCTGCCGGTGTTCACTGTGACTTTTTAGCGCTTAGCGCTAAACCCACAATCACCAAATTGCGCGTCTTGAGTCGCCACCAGCAGTTGATACGTCTCGATTTCGAGGAAGCCTTCAGTCAGGATGAATCGATGGGGTTGCAGTACAAACTGCAAGAGCTGCTGAAAAAACATGACTTGCTGATTTTGTCAGATTATCAGAAGGGGGCCTTGAGTGCTGTCAGTGAGCTGATCAATCAAGCAAAAACTGCCGGTGTTCCGGTGCTGGTCGATCCAAAGGGCAGTGATTTTTCCAAGTATCGGGGAGCCAGCATATTGACGCCTAACCTTCACGAATTTGAAGCGATTGTCGGCGCTTGTGAAAACGAAGAACAACTGGTCGAGAAAGGCCAGCAATTGATCAGTGAGTTGCAACTCGAAGCCCTGTTGGTCACACGTGGTGAACATGGTATGACCCTGATTCAACCTGGTAAACAGGAACTGCATTTTCCGGCACGTAGTCGTGATGTGTTTGATGTCACTGGTGCCGGGGATACTGTTATTTCAGTGTTGGGAGCTTCACTGGCTTCTGGCAAGACTTTGCCTGAAGCGGTTGCTCTGGCCAATATTGCTGCCGGGATTGCGGTTTCAAAAGTGGGCACGGTTGCTATAAGTGGACTGGAACTACGCCGTGAAATCCATGCAGATAACGATGCAGACCGTGGCGTGATGAGTCAGGAGCAGCTGAAGCTGGCCGTTGCCGATGCCAAGGCAAATGGTGAAAAAGTTGTCTTCACCAATGGCTGTTTCGATATTATCCATGCTGGGCATGTCGGGTATTTGCAGGATGCCAGACAGCATGGAGAGCGTCTGATAGTCGCCGTTAATGATGATGCTTCGGTCACTCGCCTAAAAGGTGAAGGCCGTCCGATTAATTCGTTGGAACGTCGCATGGCAGTGCTGGCCGGGCTTGAGTCTGTCGATTGGGTTGTCGGTTTTGCCGAAGACACGCCGATTCCCCTGCTGGAAATGTTACAACCGGATGTGCTGATCAAGGGTGGGGACTATCAGATATCTGAAGTTGTCGGTGCTGAACTAGTTCAGGCTTATGGCGGCAAAGTGAAAGTCCTGTCCTTCCTTGACAATTGTTCCACCAGTAAAATCGTGGAAAAAATCAGGGAAAAATAAGTAGCGCTGCTATTGCGCTTTCGGCCGGCTAAAGACCGTCAATTATGCGACGGGCCAGCTCAACATTTTCCCTAAGATGAGCCTGTTTGATAGTCCCAACGATCATGCTGCTGATTGCTCGCTGTGAAAAAATGAGATGCATGCTCTCATGCAGCAGGTTCTTACCATCTTCGTGAAGATGGCCGCTCATCAGCCCTTTTTTGACAAGTATTCCTTTGTTATGGTCAGCAGCGAAATCCATCACCGCTTGATCTTGCTGTTGCAGATTATAAGTCAGCATGACGATGTCCATCAGTTGGGCAGCGAGAATGCCGCCGGCGATGGTTTTGCTGGACATTCCAATGGCGCGGATCATACCGGCTTGCTTTAATTGCTGGAGTTGTTCCAAGCAGTCGCTGTTCTGCAGAATGGCTTCATCCTTCCCATTCGAGTGAATGAGGACGATATCAAGATAATCGGTATTCAGGCGTTGAAGGCTGCGTTCAACGCTGAGTCGGGTATGTTTGGCACTGAAATCAAAACGTGACTTTCCCTGCTCAAATTCTTCACCGACCTTGGTAGCGATAATCCAGTTCTGGCGATTATTCAGCACCTTGCCCAGCCGTTCTTCACTGTTGCCATATGCAGGCGCAGTATCAATAAAGTTGATGCCGAGTTCGCTGGCTAGTGCCAGCAAATCCCGCACCTCTTGATCATCAGGAATAATGAAGCTTTGCGGGTATTTAACTCCTTGATTACGACCAAGCTTGACGCTACCGAGACCTAGCGCAGAGACTTGCAGTTGTGTATCCGCAAGTTGGCGTATAAAACTCATGGCATCGCTTCCCAGGGAGAGCTGGCAAGGCCGGGGAAAGGCCAGTCATTAAGGTCGGGACTGCTCTTTTCAGCTTCGGCAAAGATTCCCTCCGCACGAAAATGCTCAAGCAGCTGCTGGCCCAGATGAGGGGCCAGGGTCAGTTTACTCGGCCAGCAAAGTATGACATTGAGGTGCGCGTGTATGCTGGCTGATTCCGGCCGCAGGCCATTTGGCGTTTTTGCTTCGGCGCGCTGGATGAAAAAACTGTGCCATTGTGCCTGAGATAAATCCACCCAGGGAAACAGCTCTGCCAGTTTCTCACGAGCACTTTTGATTTGCTCTTCCGGACTGCGAGAGGCACCGCTTTCTGCTAGTTCACCGCCAAGATACCAGGCCGTTTTTCCATCACTACACGGATGGGAGGTGATGGTTACCTCGGGAGCGGTGCTTAACTGGTCAGCCACACAATGCACGTACACAGGATCCTTCAGTTCATGTTTGAGCAAGACCATCTGCAGGGGGCGTAGCTGCATCTGCAGGTGATCAGGAAGGACTGCATCCGGGAGCATTTGATGCAGTAGACCGGCGCTGCCCTCTCCACTGCAAATTAAATAACGTTTGGCACGAATGATATAGTCCTGATCCTGGTGCCGGTAGTGAAGTTCACGGATACTGCCATCCTCGGCATGCTCAACGCCCAGGTTTTGCGAGCTGACAAGTTTAATATCGCTGCGGTATCGTTTACTCAGACAATGCAGCAGAGAAGGAACATCCAGCACGATGTCGCTTAATTCATACAGCGGGCCACTGATCCGCTCCTTAAAAAAAGTAGGGTAGTCGGCTGTCTTGACGGTGCTGACTTTGCCACGTAAAGCCTTGCTCCCAAGAAATGCATTGAGCCGAGAACGCAGGCTGTTCCGTGGCCACATGTAATAGTGCTCGGAAAGCAGCCGGGTGCCACGCAAGTCAACATCGCCCTGACCACTTAGGCAGGCACGCCAGTGAGCAGGCATGTCGGCGATGGCGCTAGTGGCACTGGTCAGACTGCCTGAGAGGGCATACTTGATACCGCCGTGGATCATGCCCTGAGAGGCAATACTCTGACCACTGCCAAGCGGATTTTTGTCTAGCAGCATGACCCGGTAAGAAGCAGACTTCAGACGATTAAGCAGCCACAACCCGGCTATGCCGCCACCGATGATCAGGGCATCTTTTTCTATGACGACTGGCATGATGACTGGACCGGTTCTCCAACTAGAATCATCTAAGTATTATAGCAGTTAAAGCAGGCAGCATGGACAAGCCTGAAGGCCTTACGTAATATGCTTTGTTGTGAATCGTATTGTTTATACTCTGTTATATACGTTGGCCCTGCCGCTGTTTTTTCTTCGCCTGTGCTGGCGTTCCTTAAAAGATTCCCGTTACCGTCAACGCTGGCCAGAACGACTGGCCTACTATCCGGCTACCCGCTTTGCGAACGACAAACCCAGGATTATTTTTCATATGGTATCCGTCGGCGAGGTTCACGCAGCCATTCCACTGATCAGGGCCTACATGAAGAAAAATCCCGAGTGGGATGTCGTGGTGACCACGATGACCGTGACCGGTTCAGCCCGGGTGATAGAGATTTTTAGCGACTCGGTGCAACATTGTTATCTACCCTACGATACGCCTGCTGCTGTCAAACGCTTTCTGAAAGCCCTGCAGCCAAGGGTGCTAGTACTGATGGAAACGGAGCTATGGCCCAACCTTACTCACTATGCATATCAGCAAGGCTGCCGCATACTCTTGCTGAACGGGCGTATGTCAGAAAAGTCTCTTCGACAATACCGGAAATATGCAATCTTTACTCGGAGAATGTTAGAAAATCTGGACACTGTTGGTGCGCAGTTTAAAAAAGATGCTAAACGTTTTCAGTGCCTGGGTGTGCCAGCGCATAAACTGAAAATAGTCGGCACGATGAAGTTTGATCAAATTATCGATGCAGGGCAGCTAGAAGCCGGGCAGGCATTCAGGCAAGAGCTGGCTAGGCCAGTATGGGTTGCTGGTAGTACGCGCGAGGGGGAAGAGTTCAAGGTGCTGAGAGCCTTCAAGCAGGTACGAGAGCAAATTCCAGAGCTCTTTCTGGTGCTGGTGCCACGACACATAGAGCGGATTGCCAAGGTTAGCAGGCTGCTGAAGGAACAGGAAATAGACTTTGTACTGCGCAGTTCCAGGCAGCTGCCTAGAGAAAAAACGGCGGTCTTGCTTGGCGATAGTATGGGTGAGATGCCGTTTTATTATTCTTGTGCGGATCTCGTTTTCGTCGGCGGCTCGCTGGTCGATTCGGGAGGACAGAATATTATAGAACCGGCCTTATTGGGACGACCGATTCTCTATGGCCCTTCATCCTACAACTTTGAATCAGTCACAGAATTATTAAGGTCAGCAGGAGCCTTGCATCAGGTCGACGATGAGGCAGGGCTGGCTCAGGCAGCCTTGCAGCTTCTGCAAGATAAGCAGGTCAGAGAAGCCATGGCAGCAGTGGCGCAACAGGTAGCGGGGCAAGAAGCTGGTGCCACTGAGAGACAGTTAGCCCTTATTCAACAAGCCATGCATTTAGATCGATAACATCCTGTGGGCTGAGCAGTCCGGTGGACTGTTTCAGGTTCAGAGTATTTATGACATAGTTGTAGCGTGCATTAGCCAAATCTCGCATGGCCTGAAACAGTAAGCGTTGGGCGGTTACTAAATCGACAATATTGCGCGTTCCGGCTTCTATGCCCGCTTCGGTTGCTTCTAGCTGACTTTGCGCTGACAGCAAGGCTTGTTGCCTAGCAGCAATTGTCAGAACGTCACTTTCGACATTGCGGTAATTGTTGCGGATATCCTGTGTGCTGGCACGTTGCGTCTGCAAGAGAAATTCTTCACTGGCATTGACAGCGTAAAGCGCCTGTCGTTCACGAGCCCGGTTCAGCCCGCCTTGAAATATCGGAATGGACAGGGTCATAGTGACATTGCTGTTTTCAGAAACTATGTCTGCTGATGCGCCAGGCGATAGGTTGAAGAAAGAAATTCCACCAGACTCGTTCCAGTTATATCCAGCACTCAGGTCTAATGTCGGAAGCATCGCAGCGCTCGCTGCATCTGCCTCATACTTACGTGAAGCTAGGGTCTGCCGGGCTGAGAGGATATCGAGATTGAAGCGATTGGCGGTGCTCACCCACTCCTCCATGGAAACTGAAGACAGAGATTCGATCGGAAACTCCTCGTTGAGTATGGCTATGCTGTTATGTTCTTCTCCGGTAATCGCTTCAAGGGCTTCATAACGCTGGTTGAGATTGTTTTCTTCCACCAGCAGGTTTACCCGGGCCAGATCAAAAGAGGCCTGGCTGTCATAGACATCAGTAATCGGCACCAGGCCGACATCAAAACGTTCCTGAGTCTGTTCCAGAATGCGTTCGCTGGCCTCCAATTCTGCTTCAAAGGTATTCAGATTGTCTCGACTGCGCAGGACATCAAAATAGGCATTGGTTACACGCATGATTAGCTGCTGTTCGGCACGTGCCAGAGTAGTGGCAGCAGCCTCATCGGCATTCAGAATGGCTTGATAGGAGTACCATGCTTCAAAATTCAGCAGATTTTGAGAAATGCTCAACCCGTAACCTTTCGAGTTAAAACCGTCAGCGTAGGAATAAGCCGGTATAAAGCCATTTGATACAGCGGGCCCCTGTGCCTGGCGTGAGGTGTTGGCCGTCAGGGTGACGGATGGCAGCAGCTGAGAGCGACCCTGTGACACATTGGTATGTGTAGCATTGAACTCCGCTCTGGCCTGGCGGATTTGGGGATCTTTTTCTGCAGCAAGATCGAAAATGTCTAGTAGGTCTTCAGCATAAGTAGGCTCGCCTGACAATATTAAACACATGAAAAGAAAACTGAGCCGGGTCTTGTAAATAATCAAGTTGCTTAAAAAACTGGACATAAACTTTCTCTCCTGGATGCTTGATTTAGGCAATCTTCCAGCGCATATAATTGGTTCGAGGAAGATGATAATAAAACTTTTGAATGACAGGTCTTAGTGTGGTTGTATTTTTTTAAAAGCTATTGCTCAATTATATCCTGAAGTGATCATAGTTTCTCCTTCTTTATGCTTATGGCATCTCCCCTGTATCTTGTGTTGTAGGTGCTGCAGAAACGACTGATCAAAAGCCCAGATGATCCTGCAGAAACGAACTGCCTTCAGGCTCTCTTTGGTGATATTTTTTAGTGGGTTGGTTAGACTTAGCAACCTTCCATTATTCCCTGAAGCATATGCGTCAGCTTTTTTATTAAAGTTAAGTACTGTTCCTCTTGATAAAACAACAAATAATCGTGCCAATTATTAAATTACAATATGTTCAATTTCTTACAGACTGCTATGAATATTTGGCTAAGGAGGCTGGTTGTTTTCACCAACTCTTGGGCGGTATTAGTCCAGATGCATTCCTTCTTTTCACGAGCTTAAACTACAGTAAGAGTTGTCAATAACGGAAAACACAGAATAGCTAAAAGAAGATTATAATTGACCGGAAAGCTTGTCTGAATAATTATGAAAATTTTCATTCTTTGGTCTTATAAAAATATCATGTCGGCCTTTATGACGTAGGTTGGTGAAATATAATTTGAAAATTCTTCAAAAAACTTCATAAGAGCAAAAGCATTATTAATAGCCAGCCTCACGATTAAATAAGCTAGAAAATGAGGAGCAGGCCTAGGCTTGTTTAAAGAGCTTGTTTGGATTAAGGTCCTGGTGTTAACTTGGTGCCATATATAGAAGATGCTAAATGAATCTTAAAAAACCATATTCCATTGACTTAAGTGCTCAGATGGCTGTATGCGACGGCAACTATATCCGAATTTTGCAGATTCTGCCTAAACTCAGTCTCGGTTTCAGACGTGAAATAAGTTTTGCCACCTCAGCTGGACACTCAATTTCAATTAAAGAAGCGCCAACTACAGTCATAGAGGTTACCGAGCAGTTTAAATACACCAGTACAGTCCGGATAGCGCAAAGTATTCATAGTTATTGGGCTTTGTATAAAGTGCCGGAAATGTTTGTCCGAATGTATCATGATGCCAAGACTGCTGAAGTCATTTCCTATCAGCAGATCCGTTATCTCAAAGCAAAATATGAGCTGCCGAATAAGGATTTTTACCTGGCAGATGAAAAAGAACAGATCAATTTTTTATTGAATGAATGGCTCAGTTTTTGTCAAAGGGAAGGCCTATGCCCCAGTTCTGTTCTGGCCGATATTCTCCCAACTAAAACGATTGCCTGATTTAGAAAAATTTTGCCTGTGGAAGATGCACAAAATGAAAGCTACCTTCTAGTTCAAATAACAGATTCACATCTGTTTATGGATGAAAGCACCGAGCTTTTAGGTATGAACTGTCAGGAAAGTTTCATGGACGTTGTTGAACTGGTCAAAGAGCATGAAAACAAGATAGATGCGGTACTTTGCACAGGTGACATTTCCCAGGATGCAAGCCTAGAAGCCTACCAGCGTTTTGCTGCAAAGTTAGATGAACTCGAGGCTCCACAACTCTGGATACCCGGCAACCACGATTTGCTGGAAAACATGATCAAGGTGCTGGGTTCTAAACATTCAGCTTTGAAAAAAACTCTACGCCTTGGTAATTGGGGCGTTGTCATGCTGAACTCCTGCCTGGAAGGATCAATTTTTGGGATGTTAAGTCCGGGAGAACAGGCCTTTCTAGACAAAGAATTAATCGCCTTTCAGGCCGAGAACCGCCATATTATAATTGCTTTACATCATAATCCGGTTCCAGTAAATGCCGAGTGGCTCCAACACCATTCCCTGCAGAATCCGGCTGATTTTTTTGAACTGGTGGATGGCATTAAGAATCTGAAGTGTGTCATATTTGGGCATATCCATCAGGATTTCAAAGTATCCCGTAATAATGTCTTGATGCTGGGCGCGCCATCAACCAGTATTCAGTTTCATCCGGAACATAATTATTTTTCACTGGATAAAGAAAACCCGGGTTATCGCTGGTTAAACTTGCATGCAGACGGCACAATGAGTACAGGTGTACGGCGCGTCATTGGTAAAAAATATAAACTTAATCTGAGCAGTCAGAGCTATTAAAAAACTTTTCCAATGAGCAATGATGGAAGCTTGAGAACGCGTCTGATATACCTGCATGGATTCAACAGTTCTCCCGACTCTGAAAAAGCACAATCTCTCATACGCTATACTCAACAGGAAAAAGTGGTGGATGACTCGGGAAACTACCTAGATTTGCTAGTTCCATCTTTGTCCCATAAACCAGCGACTGCTATCAAACGGCTATACGGCATGCTGGCTGATGAGGCTGATAATACTCTTTTGGTGGGGAGTTCCCTTGGCGGTTTTTATAGTATTTATCTTGCGCAAAAATTCTCCTGCAAGGTGGTACTGATTAATCCGCTGGTCTCTTTGCCGGCAGAATTTGCAGATAGCTTTCCGGGGACTTATACAAATCCTTTCACTGGAGAGATATTTAACATTGATTCTGAAGATGTTGCGTTTTTGCAGAAGCTGGAGATCAAAAAAATCAGGCAGCAGGAAAATTATTTATTGTTACTGGAAAAAGCTGATGAAGTAATCGATTATCGGATCGCCGTAAAGAAATTACCGGCAGCAAGGCAGTTGATTGTTGATGGTGGATCGCACCAATTTGAAAGTTTTAACCATTTACTATCGGATATCATGCAGTTTGCCGGACTGCGAAGTAGTGTCTAGCAAAGGAGTCATAAGCGACACATGAGTAAAGATTATAATTCTGAATCCATTGAAGTGCTGAGTGGACTTGATCCTGTCAGGAAAAGGCCAGGTATGTATACCGACACTACCCGGCCCAATCATCTGATCCAGGAAGTATTAGATAACAGTGTCGATGAGGCGTTGGCAGGTTTTGCTCGTGAGATCACTGTAGTTCTGCATAAGGATGGTGGTTTAGAAGTCAGTGATGATGGGCGTGGCATGCCGGTAGACCTGCATCCGAAAGAAAAAATTCCTGGTGTTGAATTAATTTTGAGCCGACTTCATGCTGGCGGTAAATTTTCGAGTGATAACTACAAATATTCAGGGGGACTACATGGCGTTGGAGTTTCTGTGGTCAATGCCCTGTCGACTTCACTGGAAGTATTCGTTAAGCGTGCGGGCAAGTTGCACCACATAAGCTTCAAAAATGGTAACAAGGTATCTGATTTAAAGGTTGTCGACAGCGTTGGCCAACGCAATACCGGCACAATGGTTAAATTCTATCCCGATGCGAAATATTTCGATTCAGCTAATATATCGATCAGTAGGCTGACACACCTGTTGCGGGCCAAGGCAGTATTGTGCCCCGGTCTGCGTGTGATTTTTGAGGATAAAATCAGCAGCAAGGACAAGTCGCAAAGTAATGAATGGTATTACGAAGATGGGTTGGCGGATTATCTTAAACAGGCAACCAAAACTTTTGAAACGCTGCCATTGGACCCTTTTACTGGCTCGATGGAGGGCAATGATGAAACGGCTGACTGGGCTGTGCAATGGTTGCCCGAAGGTGGCGATATCGTCACTGAAAGCTATGTCAACCTAATCCCAACCTCACAGGGCGGCACACATGTGAATGGCTTCAGAACCGGCTTGCTTGAGGCTATTCGCGAGTTCTGTGAATTCAGAAATCTGGTGCCTCGTGGTATCAAGCTGAGTTCAGAAGACATCATGGATCGTTGCTGTTTTATCCTATCGGCCAAAATGCTGGACCCACAGTTTTCCGGTCAAACCAAGGAAAAACTATCCTCAAGACAGGCAGCAGTTTTTATTTCAGGTGTTGTAAAAGATAAGTTCAGTATTTGGCTAAACCAACACACCAATGAAGCAGAGCAGCTGGCGGAACTCTGTATCAATAATGCACAAAGTCGACTCAAGGCTAGTAAAAAAGTCGTCCGCAAAAAGGTCACACAAGGGCCTGCATTACCTGGCAAGCTGGCGGATTGTTCAACACAGGATGTACTTTCCGGTGAGTTATTTCTAGTTGAAGGGGATTCTGCTGGAGGTTCAGCAAAGCAGGCCAGAGATCGTGAGACGCAGGCGATCATGCCGCTGCGAGGAAAGATACTCAATACTTGGGAGGTTGATTCCGGAGAAATTCTTGCCTCTCAGGAAGTACACGATATTGCAGTTGCCATCGGAGTCGATCCAGGCTCTGAAGACCTCAGCGGTTTACGCTACGGTAAGGTCTGTATTTTGGCGGATGCTGATTCTGATGGTCTTCATATCGCCACCTTGCTGAGCGCGCTTTTTGTGAAGCATTTTAAATCGCTAGTGGAGGCGGGACATGTTTATGTTGCCATGCCGCCCTTGTACCGCATTGATTTGGGCAAGGATGTCTATTATGCACTGGATGGTGATGAGAAGCAGGGAATTCTTGACCGGCTGGCAGCCGAAAAGAAAAAAGGTAGGCCTAATGTTCAGCGCTTCAAGGGACTGGGGGAAATGAATCCCCTGCAGTTGCGTGAGACAACCATGGACAAGGATACCCGACGCCTGGTGCAACTGAAAATTGAAAAAAATGACAAGACCAATGAGTTGATGGATATGTTACTGGCAAAGAAACGTGCCGGTGATCGAAAAAACTGGCTTGAACAGAGAGGAAACCAGGCTGACCTGGGCTGATTTTTTTAAATACAAAAAGCGGTTCGCTGAATAAGCGGGAAACAATATGACTGATATGATCACTTTGAATGATGATGGCTTGGAACAGGTCGCTTTACGCGATTTTGTTGAGCAGTCTTATCTGAACTATTCCATGTATGTCATTAACGACCGCGCCTTGCCACACATTGGCGATGGGCTCAAACCCGTTCAGCGCCGCATCGTTTATGCTATGTCCGAGCTCGGGTTGAAAGCCACCTCCAAATACAAAAAATCTGCACGTACGATCGGCGATGTGATCGGCAAGTTTCATCCGCATGGCGACTCCGCCTGTTATGAAGCCATGGTGCTGATGGCGCAACCATTTTCTTATCGTTATCCGATTGTCGATGGACAGGGCAACTGGGGATCTGCCGATGATCCTAAATCTTTTGCAGCGATGCGCTATACCGAATCGCGCTTGCGACAATATTCTGAGGTTCTTCTGTCAGAACTTGGTCTCAGCACAGTTGATTGGAAACTGAATTTTGACGGGGAACTGGAAGAGCCGATTATTCTACCAGCCAGATTGCCAAATGTTCTTTTGAATGGCGGTAGTGGTATTGCAGTGGGTATGGCTACAAATATTCCGCCTCATAACTTACGAGAAATTGCAGAAGCCTGCATGTATATGCTGGATAA